>DASRWK010000485.1:0-2720 GCA_035776715.1 Microvirga sp. | reverse complement strand
CCCGCGAAGGAAAAGCGCACGTAGTGCGCGCCCTTGAACGGGTCAAAATCGACGCCCGGCGTCGCGGCGACGCCGGCCTCATCCAGCATGCGCCTGCAATATCCGATGGAGTCGTTCGTGAACTGGGCCACGTCCGCATAGATGTAGAAGGCCCCGTCCACCGGATGCATGTCGGCGATGCCGATCCGGGGCAGCTCCTCGAGGAGGTAGGCGCGGTTGCGCGCGTAACCCGCCTTCACCGCCTCGAGTTCTTCCGTGGCGTCGAAGGCCGCGAGCGCCGCGACCTGCGAGAGATAGGGCGGCGAGATGTAGAGGTTCTGGGCGAGGCGCTCGACGGGCCGCACGAGCCGCTCGGGCACGACGATCCAGCCGATGCGCCAGCCGGTCATGCAGTAGTATTTGGAAAACGAGTTGATGACGACCGCGTCGTCGTCCGAGGCGAGCGCCGTCGAGGCGTCCTCGCCATAGGTCAGGCCATGGTAGATCTCGTCCGAGACGAACCACAGTCCCAGGCGGCGGCAGGTCTCCCCGAGATCGCCAAGCGCCTTGCGGCCGATCATCGTGCCCGAGGGATTGGCCGGGCTCATGGCGAGGATTCCCTGGAGCGGCTTTTCCGCATGGGCCCTCTCGACCGCCTCGGCGGTCATGATCCAACCGTCGGCCCTGGCGAGAGGGATGACCACCGGCTCGATGCCGAGCGCCTCCAGGATGTTGCGGTAGGCCGGATACCCCGGCGCCGTGATGGCGACGCGCTGGCCGACGTCGAAGAGGCTCAGGAACGCCAGCACGAAGCCTGCGGAGGAGCCCGTCGTCACGACCACGCGCTCAGGCGCGAGGGAGACGCCGTAGGCATCGCGGTAATGGCGGGCGATGCGCTCACGCAGGGCCGCGATGCCGAGGGCCTCAGTGTAGCCGATTCGGCCGAGATCCAGCGCGGCCTTGGCCGCCTCGCGGACCCTGGCCGGAGCCGGAGCGGAGGGCTGACCCACCTCCATATGGATCACGCTGTCCCCTCGCCTTTCTTTCGCCGCAGCGGCGCTCAAAACATCCATGGCCAGGAAGGACGAGACCCGGTCCATGCGGCGGGCGACGAGGGGCGGGTTCTGATCGGCGGTCGATTTTGTCATGGAAAGGCTCGTAGCCCTTTGGAAAGCCATCCTCAAGAAGGATGTTCCCGCCGCGAGGTCCGGGCCCGGACAGGACGGCCGGCTTCACGGTACGAAGCCGTGATTTGACGCCGCACTCGCTAAAAAGCTAACTCACGCCAGATATTGCACGGCAATTCCGCAAAGGATCCCACATGCGCCTCTCGCTTCTCACAACCTGCCGGGCCGTGGCCCTCTTCGGCGTCCTCGCCGTCGCCCCGGCTGCCATGGCCCAGACCGCCGTCTTCAACGAGCAGCAGAAGCAGGCGATCGGAGAGATCGTGAAGGATTACCTCCTGACGAACCCGGAGATTCTGACCGAGGTCATCGGCGAGCTCGAGAAACGCCAGGCCGAAGCCCAGCAGGCCTCCCAGGCGAGCGCCGTGCAGGAAACGAAGGAGGCGCTCCTGAACGCGCCGCATTCCTATGAGGCCGGGAACCCCTCCGGCGACATCACCCTGGTCGAGTTCTTCGATTACAATTGCGGCTATTGCAAAAGGGCTCTCGCCGACGTGCAGACACTCGTGAAGAACGATCCCAAGCTGCGCGTCGTGCTCAAGGATTTCCCCGTCCTCGGCCCCGATTCCGTGGAGGCGAGCCGCGTGGCTCTCGCGGTGAAGAGCCAGCTGCAGGGCCAGAAGCTCTTTGATTACCACGTGAAGGTCATGGAAACCCGTGGTCGCGTGAACGGCGAGCGCGCGATGGCGGTCGCCAAAGAGATGGGGCTCGATATGGCCAAGCTCCAAAAGGACATGGAAGGCGCCGACGTCCGCAACGCTCTGCAGGAAAACATGGCTCTCGGCGACAAGCTGAGCCTCACCGGCACCCCCGCCTTCATCATCGGCGAGGCGGTCATCCCGGGCGCGGTAGGCATCGAGCCCTTGAAGCAGCTCATCGCGAACGTCCGCTCCTGCGGCAAGGCCAGTTGCGGCTAGGCTGAGCAGCGACGCGACGTCATCACCGGCCTTGTGCCGGTGATCGCGATCATGGCAGGCGCGACCCCGCACGATCGGGATGGCCGGGGCTGATCCCCGGACCTGGTTCGGGGACGGCCATGACGAATGATGCCTTCGACAGGCCCCTTCCGGGAACATCGCTGCACCTCTCCCTACGGAAATCGCGCCAAGCTCTGGAAAGACTTGGTTTTCCCCTTCCCCCGTGCCCGCCTTTTGGCTAAGAGGGCGTCTTGGCTCCGCCTGACGGAGCTTCACGGAACGCTCCTTTCGCGATGATCAACATCCACGTCCTCAACGGACCCAACCTCAACCTGCTCGGCCGCCGAGAGCCCCAGATCTACGGCAGCACCACGCTGTCGGACATCGAGAAGCTCGTGCGCGAGAAGGCGGAGACCCTGGGGATCGCGGTCACGTTCCGCCAGTCCAACCACGAGGGACATCTGGTCGACTGGATCCAGGAGGCGGGAGCGCAGGGCGCGGGCATCGTCATCAATGCCGGTGCCTATACCCACACCTCGATCGCTCTGCGCGATGCCATCTCCGGCAGCGGCGCCCCGACGATCGAGATTCATCTTTCCAATGTTCATGCTCGCGAGGGCTTTCGCCATCGCTCGCTCAT
>DASRWK010000484.1:0-7154 GCA_035776715.1 Microvirga sp. | reverse complement strand
CGCGCGTACCCCCTCGAAGAAGTCCTTGCCTTCGCCGATCCGGGAGACGATGCGGAACTCGGTTCTCATGGCCTCCTCGAAATCGAGGGATGCGCCCCGCCGCACCTGCTCGAAGGCGATGCACATGCTCGTCGGCGATTTCGTCCGCATGCCGGCGGCGGTCTTCGCGGCGAATTCAGACCCTTTGTCGGCAGCCTCGTCGAGACGCTGGAGCACGGCGGACACGCTCTCGGCGCCAAAGCAGGAATCGATGACGGAGCGCTCGGCGCTCAAGGGGGCCGGCACCGGATCGACCGACGCCTGCGCCAGCACGTCCTCAATCGACGCGCCCTCAATCAGAGCCAGGCGAAGAGGCTCCATGCCGGCACTTGCGACGGCATGGGTTGCAAGGCCCAGCGCCAGCGCATCCGCCTGCTTCACCCGCTCCCCTGTCAGGGCGAGATACATGCCTGTCTGTCCCGGGAGGCGTGGCAGGGCATAAGTCGCACCGACATCGGGGAAGAAGCCGATGCCGACTTCCGGCATCGCGAAGAGATAGCGCTCGCCCGCAATCCGGTAGGGTCCATGCAGGGATATGCCGACGCCTCCCCCCATGACGATGCCGTCGATGAGGGAAATATACGGTTTGGGATAGCGCTTGATGAGGATGTTGAGCTGATACTCCTCCCGCCAGAAAGCGAGCGCCTCGTCACGCTCACCCGCTTTCAGGAGTTCGGTCAGACGCCGGATGTCGCCCCCGGCGCAGAAGGCCTTCTCGCCTGCACCCTCGACGATGACGCGGGTGACCTGCGGGTCCTTGGCCCAGGCGTCGAGAGCCTGCCGCATCTGACGCACCATGCCAAGGGTCAGGGCATTGAGCGCGCGCGGGCGGTTGAGGGTGATGACACCGGCGGCCCCCTGCTTCTCGCAAATGACTTCCGCGCTCTCGTCCATGGATCGCTTCCCTTCGCCTCAAAAGCCTGTCCGCGATTAAACAGGGCCCAAGGTTACCGTCAATGCATGACTGCCCTGTGCGGCTTTCCCCGCCGTAATGTGGCGGATGCGACGCCGAATCCTTTTTTAGAGCGATTTAAATGTGCTACCCGTCTCCCTATGCGCTGGCGCATCGAAGCCGGCGCCGGATGAGGATTATGTCGAAACTGTCGCCGTTCCCCCGCCCCGCAGCGCAGGAAGCCGCTACTTCCCTGAACCTGACCCACCGCCTGCGACGGAATCGCAAGGCCGAATGGTCCAGACGGCTGGTGCGGGAGAACGTGCTCACGACGAACGACCTGATCTGGCCGCTCTTCGTGGTCGAAGGCGAGAGCGGACGCCATCCGGTCGGATCCATGCCCGGAGTGGAGCGCCTTACCATCCGCGAGGTGGTGAAGGAGGCCGAGCGCGCCGCCGCCCTCCGCATTCCAGCCCTCGCTCTCTTTCCCTATACCGATCCGGCCCTGCGCGACCCGACGGGCTCGGAATCGCTCAACAGCCGGAATCTGGTCAACCGCGCGGTGCGTGAGATCAAGCGCGCAGTCCCCGAGATCGGCGTGATCACGGACGTGGCCCTCGATCCCTACACCAGCCACGGCCATGACGGCGTGATGGACGGCGACAGGATCCTCAACGACCAGACGGTGGAGTTACTCGCCAAGCAGGCCGTTCTTCAGGCGGAGGCGGGCTCCGACATCATTGCCCCCTCCGACATGATGGACGGCCGCGTGGGCGCGATCCGCGCCGCCCTCGACAAGGCCGGCTTCCAGGATGTGCAGATCATGGCCTATGCGGCGAAATATGCCTCGGCCTTCTACGGTCCGTTCCGCGACGCCATCGGCACCAGCGCCACGCTGGTCGGGGACAAACGCACCTACCAGATGGACCCGGCCAATTCGGACGAGGCCATGCGGGAGGTCGCCTCCGACCTCGACGAAGGTGCCGATATGATCATGGTCAAGCCCGGCATGCCTTATCTCGACATCGTGCACCGGGTGAAGGAAACCTTCGCCGTCCCGACCTTCGCCTATCAGGTGTCGGGCGAGTACGCGATGATCCAGGGGGCCGCTGACAACGGTTGGATCGACGGGGAGCGCGCCATGATGGAAAGCCTGCTCGCCTTCAAGCGGGCCGGCGCCGACGGCATCCTGACCTATTTCGCGCCCCGCGTCGCGGAAAAGCTCAAAGCCCAGGCCTGACCGGCGCAAGGTCGCAGATGAGAGAGGCAGGCTTCCTCAAGGCGTGGCGTCTGATCGCCGGTCTTGCGAGCCTGTTTCTTCTTGCGGCCTGCGGTCTGACCGTCGACGCGGATCAGGCGCGCGTGTGCCGATCCACCCTTCCGGCGCTCAATGGGGGCGCGACCATTACTGTCCAACGGATCCAGGCTGGTCCCGCCGCTCGCAGCCTGACCGTTCTCTATTCGGTCGAGTATCCGGACCGTCCTCCGCTCGACCGCTATGCCATCTGCACCTTCGCGGCCGAGGGCCTTTCCTCGAGAAAAGCTGAGTTGACCGGACTTGCCACGGAGGAAGGGCCGGTCTCGGGCGCGAGCCTCTACCTGCTCAAGCACTACTATCTCGATACGCCCGAGGGCGTAGCCTCCGACCCGGGCAGCCCGCCGCAAGCGAGTGTGGTCGAGCTCCCCGCCGCCCTCGCCTATTGGCTGCAGCAGGTACTGGTGAGTCTCCCACGCACAGCGATCTATGCCCTTCTTTCCGTCTCCTTCGCGCTCGTTTTCGGCCTGAGCGGACGCGTCAATCTGGCTTTCGGGGAGCTGGCGGCGGTGGGATCGGCGGCGACTGTCACAGGAGCCGCCATCGTCCTGGGCTTGGGTTTCGATTCTCCCCTCTTCGGTATCGCGGCGGGTCTTGCCGGGGCGGCATTTGCGGGCGCGATGCATAGCGCCGTCGGCGGACACTTCACCATCGGCCGTATCAGAGCCGCCAGTTCCCAGCCGAGTCTCATCGCCACGGTCGGCCTGTCGCTCGCGCTCATGGAATACCTGCGCCTCGTGCAGAGCCCCGTGACGATCTGGCTTCCTCCGATCTGGTCCGATGCGTGGCCTTTGGCCCGCTCGGGCGATTTCCTGGTCAGTCTCACTCCAGTCAGCCTCGTCACTGCGGGCCTCGGGCTGACGGCTGCCCTTGGGCTTTTGTGGCTGATGAAGGCAACAGGTTTCGGACGGGCGTGGCGGGCTGTCGCGGACGATGAGCGCGCCGCCGCGATGATGGGCGTCAACGGCCCTCGCCTCCTGACCCAGACGCTGGCGCTGGCAGGCGGCATGGCGGGGCTCTCGGGCATGCTGATCGTCGTGCAGTACGGGGGCTTGGGTTTTGTCGGCGGCTTCCAGTATGGCCTCAAGGCCCTGATCGGGGCCATCATCGGCGGCATCGGCTCTATACCGGGAGCCCTGTTAGGAGGTTTCATTATTGGATTGTTCGAAACCGTCTGGTCGGCTTATCTACCCATTGAAGGACGGGATATGGCGCTCTACGCGGCGCTCGTCGTCTTCCTGATCTTCCGCCCTGGCGGATTGCTGGGCCTTCAGGAGGCGACGCCAAGACCCGTCTAGGGAACTATATAAGAAAAGGAACGGAGGAAACCTTGGCCGATTACGCCATCACCCTTCAGGACGTGGAGCGGGCAGCCCGCACAATTCAAGGCCAGGTTCTCCGCACGCCCCTCGTGCCTGCGCCGCGCCTCTCCCAGATCACCCGGGCGAGCGTCTGCGTGAAGCACGAGAACATGCAGCCCACCGGCTCCTTCAAGGAACGGGGCGCGGTGAACAAGCTCGAGAGCCTGACGCCCGAGGAGCGCCAGCGCGGGGTGATCGCCATGTCGGCGGGCAATCACGCGCAGGCCGTCGCCTATCACGCTCGCCGTCTCGGCATCCCGGCAGTCATCGTCATGCCGGAGAGCGTGCCCCTGGTAAAGGCGGAGAATACCCGCTCCTATGGCGCTCGCGTGGTTCTGTACGGCGAGACCCTCTACGAATCCGCCGCCAAGGCGCGCGAGATCGCTGAGGACGAGAGTCTTGTCTTCGTCCATCCATACGACGATCCGAGGGTCATGGCGGGCCAGGGCACGATCGCAATGGAAATGCTGGCCGATGCCCCGGATCTCGACCAGATCGTCGTGCCCATCGGAGGCGGCGGCCTGATCTCAGGGATCGCCATCGCCGCGAAAGCCCTGAAGCCCTCCATCGAGATCATCGGCGTGGAAGCGGCCCTCTACCCGTCCTTCACCAATGCGATCAGGGGCGAGGACCGGCCCATCGGCGGCGCGACCCTGGCCGAGGGCATCGCGGTGAAGACGGTGGGGCAGCTGCCCCTGCCCGTGGTGCGGGATCTCGTTTCGGATATCATCCTCGTCGAAGAGCCGCTGATCGAGCGGGCCGTCAATGCCTATGCCACCCTGCAGCGGACCATGGCCGAGGGCGCGGGGGCCGCGGGCCTCGCCGCCATGATGGCCGAGCCCGAGCGTTTCGAGGGCAAGCAGGTCGGCCTGGTGCTCTGCGGCGGCAATATCGACGCGCGCATCCTCGCCTCGGTGATGGTCCGCGAGCTGGAGCGTGACGACCGTATCGCTTCCTTCCGTATCACCTCCCACGACAGGCCCGGCCTTCTGGGCCGGGTGGCCAGCCTTCTCGGGAATCTCGGCGCCAACATCCTCGAGGTTTCCCACGGGCGGCTCTTCCTCGACGTGCCCGCCAAGGGCGTTTCTATCGACATCACTATCGAAACCCGCGACAGACAACATACATTGGAGGTATTCGAGGCCCTGAAGGCGGAGGGGCTCGCACCGCAGCGGATCGACTCCCGCGGCCTATCCGAGACCGCCTATTGAGGATGAAGACATGGTCAACCGGCCCTACCCGCCGACCATCGAGTACAACGCGTTTCAGGTGGACAGCCGTCTGACCGACGGCGTCATCGCCCGCCGGTTCTGGGCCTATCTCATCGACCTGCTCGTGATCGCGCTCTGGGTGGTGCTGATCTCCATCGGCATCTTCTTCCTAGGGCTCGTCACCCTGGGGCTCGGCTGGGGCCTGTTCTTCGCCCTGCCCCTCACCGCCCTGATCTTCATCGTCTACAACGCGGTCACCATCGGGGGGCCCAACCAGGCAACCGTCGGCATGCGCACCATGGGACTTCGCGTGGTCGATCCGTCGACCGGCCGGCGGGTCTCGATGCTTGCGGCCGCCGTCCACGCGCTCTTCTTCTATGTCGCCATCTCGACCTTCCTGCTCTGGGCCTGCGACGTCCTCGTGGGCTTCATCCGCAACGACGGCCGCTTCATCCGCGACCTGCTCACGGGCATGCTGATCATCCGGAGCGAATAACAAGACTGCGACTCATCCGCTCTTTTCCTGGACGGCGCGGGCACCAATGTTATCCTTGAAGCGTTGATTCAGCGCTCAAGGTTTCTCCACAAGGCTTCCCGGCTTGACGAGTCACTCCCGCGATACACCGCAGTTTTATCTCACCTCCCCCTCCACCTGCCCCTACCTGCCGGGCAAGGAGGAACGGAAGGTTTTCACGCATATCGTCGGCCGCCGCGGCCGGGAGCTGAACGAGATTCTCACTCAGGGCGGTTTCCGACGCTCGCAGACGATCGCCTACAGGCCCGCCTGCGACACCTGCCGGGCCTGCGTGTCCGTGCGCGTCCTTGTCGATGAATTCGAGCCGTCCGGGAACCTGAGGCGCGTTCTCAAGACCAATGCCGACCTGATCGGCAACGAGATACCCAACCGGCCGAGTTCGGAGCAATACTCCCTGTTCCGCCGCTACGTTGATGCGCGCCATGCCGATGGGGGCATGGCCGACATGACGGTGCTCGACTACTCCATGATGGTCGAAGACAGCCACGTGGACACGCTGCTGATCGAGTACCGCCGACGCGGGATCGACAGCGGCATCACCGGGAGGGGCGAGGGCAATCTCATCGCCGTCGCCCTCACGGACGTTATGAGCGACGGCCTGTCGATGGTCTATTCCTTCTATGATCCGGAACACCAGGACCGGAGCCTCGGCACTTTCATGATCCTCGATCACATTCGCCGCGCGAAGGCGATGGGGCTGCCGTATCTCTATCTCGGCTACTGGGTCGAGGGCTCGAAGAAGATGGGCTACAAGGCCCGTTTCACACCTCAGGAGCGCCTGGGCGTCCATGGCTGGGTGCGGGCGGGATAACCGAATCCGGCGGCTCCCTTCCCGGCGAGCCGGAACAACGGCCTGCGACCGCTCGTTCGTTGCGTGACCTCCGAAACCGAAGGAATACGCAATGGCGAAAATCCTCGTTCTCTATTACTCATCTTACGGGCATATCGAGACGATGGCCCAGGCCGTTGCGGAAGGAGCACGTTCGGTGCCCGGCACAGAGGTGACCATCAAGCGCGTTCCCGAACTCGTGCCGGAGGAGATCGCGCGCAAGTCCGGAATGAAGATCGATCAGGCTGCGCCTATCGCGAATCCGAACGAACTCGCGGATTACGACGCCATCATCTTCGGGACCCCGACCCGCTACGGAAACATGGCGGCGCAGATGCGCAACTTCCTGGACCAGACCGGCGGCCTTTGGGTGAAAGGCGCGCTGGTCGGCAAGGTGGGCAGTGTGTTCGCCTCGACGGCGACGCAGCACGGCGGCCAGGAGACGACGATCACCTCATTTCACACGACGCTGCTCCATCATGGCATGATCATCGTCGGCCTGCCCTATTCCTATTCCGGCCAGACGAAGATGGACGAAGTATCCGGCGGTACGCCCTATGGTGCGACGACCCTCGCGGGCAGTGACGGCTCGCGCCAGCCGAGCGAGAACGAGTTGGGAGGAGCCCGCTTCCAGGGACGGCACGTGGCGGAAATCGCCGCCAGATTGGAGCGCGGCGCGGGAGAGCGCGGCCCCGCGCCTGCCGACATGCAGAATCCGACGGAGACCACCGGCGGAACCGCCGGTCAGCCATAAGAGAAAAATCTCCTGAAGAGATTTCTCCAGGAGCTTTGATTCATTTCGCGCGGGAAGCTCTCAATCCCCGAACTTGTTCGACTTTGGGAAGCCCTTCGGCGGCAGGCGGCCGGCTTCGGTGCGATCGCCCATCCAGTCGCGCAGGTCTTCCTTCGCCACCGTCCAGGTACGCCCCGACGTATCCTTCCAGGTGAGGCCGTCCTTCAGCGTGAAGACCT
>DASRWK010000483.1:0-3038 GCA_035776715.1 Microvirga sp. | reverse complement strand
TTCCAGCGGCACATCGCCTATGACATCGGGGCCGCCGCGGTCACCCGCTCCCTGGCCCGCCGGCTGAAGGCCCCGGCGATCCTCACCCGGTTCTCCCGCCTCATCATCGATCCCAATCGGGGCCGGGACGACCCGACGCTGGTCATGCGCCTATCGGACGGCGCGGTGGTGCCCGGCAACGCCAAGGTGGACGAGGCGGAGGTTCAACGGCGCATCGAGCGCTTCTACGACCCCTATGACGCGGCCATTTCGAGGGCCATCCACAAGGCGACGGCTGCGGGCCATCCGCCGGCCGTCGTGACCGTGCACAGCTACACGCCGGTCTGGCGCGGCTGGCCGCGTCCCTGGCACGTGGGCATCCTGTGGGATGCGGACGACCGTTACGCCAAGCCTCTCCTGGAAGGCCTCATGGCCGAGGAGGGACTCGTCGTTGGCGACAACGAGCCCTATGATGGGGCGCTCGCCGGCGATACCGTCGACCGGCACGCCACGGTCAGGGGCCTCGCCAACGCGCTGATCGAGATCCGGCAGGACCTGATCGCCTCGGACGAGGGGGCGGAGGAATGGGCCGAGCGCTTCGCCCGGCTTCTGAAGCCCCTGGCGGCGCGGGCGGATCTGCGCAAGCCGACGATCTTCGGGACGCGGACCCGCGAGCGCCTGCGTCAACACTGAAAAAGGGGAGGATTCATGATGGACCTCGATGCCGCGACCCGGACGGAACTGGAGGCTGCCGCCTTCCGCAGACTGCTGGATCACCTGCGCGAGCGCACGGATGTGCAGAATATCGACCTCATGAATCTGGCGGGCTTCTGCCGGAACTGCCTCTCGAACTGGCTCAAGGACGCCGCCGATGCCAGGGGCGTGCCGCTCTCCAAGGAGGAGAGCCGCACCCATGTCTACGGCATGCCCTACGATGAGTGGAAAGCCCGCTACCAGAAGGAGGCCTCCCCCTCGCAGCTCGACCGCTTTGAGGAATCGAAGCCCGGGCATTAAACCCGCTTCAACCAAATAGACCGTAACACTGGCGCCAACGCCATCAATTCAAGGGGCTTCATCATGGATGACGCAGCTTTCAATACGGAATCCGTCGCCGCCGATCAGCTGAAGGCCTTCATCGAGCGCATCGAGCGTCTCGAGGAGGAGAAGGCCGGCATCGCGGGCGACATCAAGGACGTCTACGCCGAGGCCAAGGGCAACGGCTTCGACACGAAGGTTCTTCGCAAGATCGTCGCGCTACGTAAGCGAGATTATGCCGAGCGTCAGGAGGAGGAGGCGATCCTCGAACTCTACATGCAGGCCCTCGGGATGGTCGGCTGATTCTTTGCCTGTTGCGCGGAAAGCCTGCGCAGCAGGCCTGCGCCGGTTCCGGGTCCGATCACGATGACAGGGCCGTGCTGCCCTGCCGCGCCTCGTCATTCCCTGTTCTCTGGACTGCCGAACGTCCCGGACTCCGGGTGATCGCGCGCGAGGCATCCGCTCGAAGTTTGCGCTCCGCCGGCCAGGGCTCGCCGTTGATCGTAGATTAGGAAACCCTAAATAAGATTGGGCTAATCTTAACGGTTTCCCATCGTGGCCCGTCCCAATCTTGATCTTGCGGCTTTCGAGGCCAATGCACCCGACGTGGCGGACATTCTCCGCACGCTCGCGAACGAGCGCCGGCTGATGATCCTGTGCAGGCTGGTGGACTGGAAAGAGGCGAACGTGACCGCGCTGGCGGAGGCGGTCGGGCTGTCGCAATCGGCGCTGTCGCAGCATCTGGCCAAGTTGCGCGACGAGGGGATCGTCACCTTCCGGCGCGAGAGCCAGACGCTCTGGTACCGGATCGCCGATCCGCGCGTCGAGCAGCTCATGGCCACGCTCTACAGCCTGTACTGCCGACAGACCAAGGCCGCCAAGGGTCGGAGGGACCCGGCTCGCTAGCCGACGCTCAAACGTCCAGAGAGGGCTCCTGCTCGCTGAAGGCGCTCGCCCGGCAGCCGCTTCCCTCGAAGCGAGTTACGGCGATGCGGGCTCGTCGTCGGGTACGTTGCTCTCCAGCTCCGCAAGCCACACCTGCGGCCCCGCATCCGACGGCGCGCGCCAGTCGCCGCGTGGCGAGAGGGAGCCGCCGGAGGAGATCTTCGGTCCGTTGGGCATGGCGGTGCGCTTGAACTGGCTGGTGAAGAACCGAGACAGGAACACGCGCAGCCAGCGCTTGATCTCGCCGAGATCGTAGGACCTGTGCGCGTCGGCAGGAAGGTTCGGCGGCCATGTGCCCGCCTCGGCATCCCGCCAGGCATGCCAGGACAGATAGGCGATCTTCGACGGGCGATAGCCGAAGCGCGTCAGATAATAGAGATTGAAGTTCTGCAGGGCGTAGGGACCGATTATCGCTTCCGTCGATTGAAGCTGTCCCGAGGCATCCTGCGGAACGAGCTCCGGAGAGATCTCGGTGGCCAGGATGGCGTGAAGGATCTCGGCCGTTGCCTTGTCGACATCGCCGGATGCCGCAACGAAACGGATCAGGTGCTGGATCAGCGTCTTCGAAACGGAGGCATTGACGTTGTAGTGGGACATCTGGTCGCCGACGCCGTAGGTGCACCAGCCGAGCCCCAGCTCGGACAGATCGCCCGTGCCGACGACGATGCCTCTGTTGTGATTGGCGAGACGGAAGAGATAATCGGTCCGCAGGCCCGCCTGAACGTTCTCGAAGGTCACGTCGTAGACGGGCTGTCCCTCGGCGAAGGGATGCCCCATGTCCTTCAGCATCTGGCGCGCCGCGGGCCGGATGTCGATCTCGGCCGCGCTGACGCCGAGCGCGCGCATGAGCGCCCAGGCATTGCCTTTCGTGCCTTCGCTTGTGGCGAAGCCGGGGAGGGTATAGGCGAGAATGTTGGTGCGCGGCAGCGCCAGCCTGTCCATGGCGCGGCAGCAGACGAGGAGAGCCTGGGTGGAATCGAGACCGCCCGAAACGCCGATCACGACCTTCTCGGTGCCTGTCGCCCGCAGGCGCTTGGCCAAGCCCTGAACCTGAATGTTGTAGGCCTCGTAGCAGTTCT
>DASRWK010000482.1:0-1997 GCA_035776715.1 Microvirga sp. | reverse complement strand
GAGCGACCTCGATGCCAACCGGGCCGATATCGTGGGCTTCTCGCTGGCCCTGGAGCCCGGCAGGGCCTGCTATGTGCCGCTTCAGCACCGGGACGAATCCGATCTCTTCGGGGGCGGGCTGGTCAAGGGCCAGCTGCCGGTGACGGATGCGCTCGACGCCATCCGGCCGATGCTCGAGGATCCGTCCGTCCTCAAGATCGGGCAGAACCTGAAATACGACTGGATCGTATTCAAACGCCACAACATCGATGTGCGTCCCATCGACGACACGATGCTGATCTCCTACGTGCTCGACGCCGGAAAAGGTTCGCACGGCATGGACGAACTGTCCCGCCGCCATCTCGGCCATGCGCCGATCAGCTTCTCGGAAGTGGCCGGCACGGGCCGGAACAAGGTGACCTTCGACAAGGTCGAAATCTCCAAGGCGACGGCCTACGCCGCAGAGGACGCGGACGTCACGCTGCGCCTGTGGCAGATCCTCAAGCCCCGTCTCGCCGCCGAGCATCGCACCACCGTCTATGAAACGCTCGAGCGTCCGCTCGTCGACGTGATCGCGCGCATGGAGATGCGAGGCATTCTCGTGGACCGCCATATCCTGAGCCGTCTTTCCGGCGACTTCTCGCAGACTCTCGCGCGTCTCGAGGACGAGATCCACGAGATGGCGGGCGAGAAGTTCGCCCTCGGCTCTCCGAAGCAGATCGGCGACATCCTGTTCGGTAAGATGGGCCTGCCCGGCGCGAAGAAGACGCCCTCCGGTCAATGGGCGACGCCTGCGACCCTGCTCGAAGAACTGGCGCAGGCCGGTCACGAGCTGCCCGCGAAGATCCTCGAATGGCGCCAGCTCGCCAAGCTGAAATCCACCTACACGGATACCTTGCAGGAGCACATGCACCCGGAGACGAAGCGGGTGCACACCTCGTTCTCGCTCGCGGCCACCACGACGGGTCGTCTCTCCTCGTCGGATCCGAACCTGCAGAACATCCCGATCCGCACGGAAGCGGGACGCAAGATCCGCACGGCCTTCATCGCGCCACCCGGACACAAGATCATCTCGGCCGACTACAGCCAGATCGAGCTGAGAATCCTCGCGCATATCGCCGACATTCCGCAATTGCAGGACGCTTTCGCGAAGGGTCAGGACATCCATGCCGCGACCGCTTCCGCCATGTTCGGCGTGCCGCTCGACCAGATGACGCCAGACCTGCGCCGTCAGGCGAAGACCATCAATTTCGGCATCATCTACGGCATCTCCGCCTTCGGCCTCGCCACGCGCCTCGGCATACCGAATGCGGAAGCCTCCGCCTTCATCAAGCAGTATTTCGAGCGTTTTCCGGGCATCCGCACCTATATCGACGAGACGAAGAAGGCCTGCAAGGACAAGGGCTACGTGACCACGCTCTTCGGGCGCGTGTGCCACTATCCGCAGATCCGCTCGAGCAACCCCTCCGAGCGCGCTGGCGTGGAGCGCCAGGCCATCAACGCGCCGATCCAAGGCACTGCCGCCGACATCATCCGCCGCGCCATGATCCGCATGGAGGACGCGCTCAGGGCGGAACGTCTCTCCGCGCGCATGCTGCTGCAGGTGCATGACGAACTCGTCTTCGAAGCGCCCGACGACGAGGTCGAGGCGACCCTGCCGGTGATCTCCCGCGTGATGACGGAAGCGCCATTCCCGGCCGTGAATCTCAAGGTTCCGCTCGCCGTGGATGCCCGCGCCGCGCAGAACTGGGACGAAGCGCATTAACGTTTTTTCAGCGCAGCCGAACCGCTGCGCCGAAGAGCGGCCACTCAAACTGTTCTCCGCAAACATTCCCTTACGGAATATTTGATCCGTAAGGGAACCGGATCGTGCGCTTTCGCACAAAGCCGCAGATGCCCGTGGGCCGCATCCGTCCCTTCGCAAATACGACAAGTCCTTCCGGTGCAAGAACAAGCCCGAAATCGGGCTGCCATTTCGGCCATGGCAATCCCTCTCCTTACGGCCGCACCTCTCTGAA
>DASRWK010000481.1:0-2128 GCA_035776715.1 Microvirga sp. | reverse complement strand
CGAGACCTTTGAGAATGGTCTTCTCGCCGAAGCCCACTTCGACGCCGCGCACGCTGATGATCACATCGCGGTTTTCAGGGGAAGCGGGATGGTGCCGTTCGAGCATCGTTCTCAGTACCTGATGGCCGCGAAGAACATGGCGAAGAGGCCATCGAGCACGATGACCATGAAGATCGCCTTCACCACCGAGGAAGTGACGTGCCGGCCGAGCGATTCGGCGGAACCCGCTACCGCCAGGCCTTCCAGCGTGGCAATGATCCCGATGATCATGGCCATGAAGGGCGCCTTGATGAGGCCTACCATGAAGGTGTTGAAGGCAATCGCCGCCTTCAGGCGGGTCAGGAACACGTCCGGGCTGATGTCACCGTAGACCCACGCCGTGACGCCGCCGCCGAGCAGCGCCGCGATGGACGCCAGGAAGGTGAGCAGGGGCAGGCCGATGATGAGGGCCAGAATGCGGGGCAGGATCAGCACTTCGATCGGGTCGAGCCCCATGACCCGCAGGGCGTCGATCTCCTCCCGCATCTTCATCGAGCCGATCTCGGCGGTGAAGGCGGAGCCGGACCGGCCCGCCACCATGATCGAGGTCAGCAGCACGCCCAGCTCACGCATCACCAGGATGCCGATGAGATCCACCACGAAGGGCGTGGCGCCGAACTTGACCAGCTGGAAGATGCCCTGCTGGGCGACGATCGCCCCGACGAGAAACGAAATGAGGACGATGATGGGCACGCCCCGATAGGCGATCTGCTCCAGCTGGTTCACCACCGCCGTCCCACGGAAGCGCCGAGGATGGACGAGGACCCGGATGAAGGCGGAGATCAGCTGGCCCAGGAAGGCGACGCCCCGCACGAGGTCGTTGCCGGCCTCGGCGACGGTCTGGCCCACATCCACCAGGAAGTCGACGAGGCGCGAACGCTTCGCCTTCGGCAGCTCCTGGAAACCGCGATAGGCGACCTCGTTCAGGAGGATATCCTGCTCCTGGGTGGCGTTGACGAAATCCGACGCGAGGCCTCTCTCGCCGAGTTCGTGACGGGTGCGGTCCAGAACCCAGGCGCCCAGGGTATCCAGCCGCTGCACCCCGGCGAGATCGATGATGAGGTGGTGCCGGTCGGCCTGCGCCGCGATCTCGCCGGCCAGGGCTTCGACAACGCGCGCGTGCTCGGCGGTCCAGGGACCGGCCAGCACCGCCGTGACCTTGTTTCCGGCACGCTCGATTTTCAGCTGCGGCTCTTGAGCCAGGGTGCTCTGCGCCACGATGATCCTTCCGGCATTGATTCCGTGTGGTGATAGCGTGTAGCTGCGTCACAAGTCGAGATGAAGTTCTAGCAAGAAGCCGAGAGAATGCGTCAGCTCACCGTTTCCATCGACCGCTTTCCCATTGCGGGCAAGTTCACCATCTCCCGCGGCTCGCGCACCGAGGCTGCCGTGGTCACAGCCACGATCACGGAGAACGGGGCCGTCGGACGCGGGGAATGCGTGCCCTACCCGCGCTACGGAGAGACGGTCGAGGGCGTCGTGGATGCCATCGAGGCGCTCCGCCCTCGGATCGAGGCCGGACTGACGCGGGAGGCGCTCCAGTCCGTCATGCCGGCAGGCGCCGCCCGGAACGCGGTCGATTGCGCCCTCTGGGACCTGGACGCGAAGCGCTCGGGCATCCGCGCCCATGTGACCGCGGGCCTGACCCGCTGGCAGCCCGTGACCACCGCCTACACGATCAGCCTCGACACGCCCGAGGTCATGGCGGAGGCGACCGCCAAGGCGGCGGAGCGCCCGATCCTGAAGGTGAAGTTCGGCGGCCCTGAAGGCGACCTCGAGCGCATCCGCGCCGTGCGCCGGGCTGCGCCGGATGCGACCCTCATCGCGGATGCCAACGAGGGTTGGACGGAAGCGAACGTCGAAGCGCACCTCGCGGCCTGTGCCGAGGCGGGCTATGCCCTCGTCGAACAGCCCCTCCCCGCCAAGGCCGACGGGTTTCTGGCCAGGATCGCGCGGCCCGTGCCCGTCATGGCCGATGAGAGCGTCCACGACCGTGCCGGCCTGGAGCGGCTTGTGGGGCTTTATGACGTGGTGAACATCAAGCTCGACAAGACGGGCGGCCTCACGGAGGCGCTGGCCCTCTCCGATG
>DASRWK010000480.1:0-2232 GCA_035776715.1 Microvirga sp. | reverse complement strand
GGACGATACGGAAGGGCGCCCCGTGGCGCAGTCCGACCTCCGGCCGGAGGCGGGCGCCATCGAGGCCCTGCTCCCGCGCTTCACGGGCGCCATCCAGCAGGTGCCGCCGCGCTTCTCCGCCATCAAGATCCAGGGCGAGCGGGCCTACGACCTCGCCCGCGACGGCGAGGTGGTGGAACTGCAGGCCCGCACCGTCGAGATCGATCGCCTCGCGCTCTTCCATCACGACGGCAACCGCTCGGTGATCGAGGCGGATTGCGGCAAGGGCACTTACGTGCGCGCCATCGCCCGCGACCTCGGCCGCGCGCTGGGCTGCCTCGGCCACATCGCGGCGCTCCGCCGTACGCGGGTCGGACCCTTCACCGAGCACGACGCGGTGACGGTGGACGACCTCACCACCGACCCGGCGGCGCTCCGCCCGGTGGAATCCGCGCTGAGCGAGGTCCCGTCCATCGCGGTGAGCCGCGACATGGCCGGCCGACTCATGCGCGGCCAGTCCATCATCCTGCGCGGCCGCGACGCTCCGCTCGCCGGCAAAGCCTATGCCACCTGCAACGGCGTCCTGGTCGCCGTGGGCGACATCGAACGCGGCGAGCTGGTGCCGCACCGGGTGTTCAATCTGGGGGCGTGAGAAGCCCACATGCGCCGTCACCGGCCCCGTGGCGGCGATCCCGATCGCAGGATGCGGAGCCCTTCCATAAAGGAATGGCCGGGACGAGCCCGGCCATGCCGTGAAGCGGATCGGAGGGGCCTCAACGGTCCGCCTTCAGCCCCTGAGCCTCTCGCTCCAGATAGCGGCGGGTGATCATCTCGATCTGGTCATGGACCGCCTGCGCCATGCGCTGCTCCTCCTGCAGGGTTTCCTGCAGGGCCGGGACGAAGCGCTGGTGGCCGGCAGCCTCGGCCATGACGATCAGCGACTTGTACGACGCGATCTCGAAATTCTCGAAGGCGTGGTTGGCGAAGGTGTTCTTCAGAACCTCGTCGGCCATGGGCATGTGGCCCGCAGCCGCCACATTGGCCATGAACTGGGTCGCCATGTCCTTCAGGAGCGACCGGTCCTCGCCGAAGGTGTGCAGCATCTCGTCGAGACGGCGCACCTGGCCTTCCGTCTCGGCGATATGGGTGCGCAGCAGGTCCGACATTTCCGGGTAGTGTTCGAAGCGCTCCACCTGACGCTGCATCAGCTGCAGCGCTTCCTTCTCGAGCGCATGCGCGTTCTGAAGGCCGGTGATGAAGATGTTCTTCACGGTCTCGTTGGACGTCAGGTCCATCGTGCCTGCGGTGCTGGCGGTCATGGGTTCGGGTTCCTCTACTGGAGATGTCTGGTTCACCAACATCGGCCGCCACAACTTGTTCCGACGGCGGCGTCATGCGGGCCCATCCCATTGGCCGCGCTTGGCAAAAAGGATTCCGCTGGCACTTGTTCACAATTCGTGTATGGTGCGCCAACCTCGGAGGGTTGACCTTCTCGAGGACCGTCCCGGTGACGGACCGCGCTGGACGACATCCCGGCCCGGCCTTTCCCGGACGAACCCGACCTTCAGCCAGATGGCCAAGGTCCCTATCGAAAAGCAAACCTGAAAGGATATGCGATGTCGATTACGGCTGAGCGCAAGAACGCGCTTATCAAGGAATTCGCCCAGAAGGCTGGCGACACGGGCTCCCCCGAGGTGCAGATCGCCATTCTGACCGAGCGGATCACCAATCTGACCGGTCACTTCAAGACCCACAACAAGGACAATCACTCCCGTCGTGGCCTCCTGAAGCTCGTCTCGTCGCGTCGTTCGCTTCTCGACTACCTGAAGAAGAAGGACGAGAACCGCTACAAGACCCTGATCGAGAAGCTCGGCATCCGCCGCTAAGCTTTTGAAACTGTCCGTCCGGAGCACGGCTCCGGACGGATGTCCGGACCTGATCGACCAGGATCATCTCCGGGATCCACGAACGGATCGGATGGACCATCCGACCGGTTCGCTCCGGCGCTGGCGAGGCTTCAGACAAGTCCCGGCGTCCTTTTGAGGAGACGGACGACGCGATGACCATGGCAGGATCGCAAGGGGCTTGCCGGAGCGGGTTCTCCCGCTTCACGAGCCTCTTGCCGTCTTGCTCATGGCATCGAGCCCCCGCTCCTGCTGTCATGAAAGACGAAACATGTTCGATACACAACGCGAAGAACTGATCTGGGGCGGGCGCAAGCTCACGCTCGAAACCGGCCACATGGCCCGCCAG
>DASRWK010000479.1:0-8026 GCA_035776715.1 Microvirga sp. | reverse complement strand
GGCAGCTCTCGGTTCAAAAGTTGCGCAGACGCTAAACGATCCGTTTCACCGGGTCAAGCGGCTCGCATTGGCACGGCACGGCTTAGCTTTTATTCTTTCTGTCCTATTTTAGTCGAATGACCATGACCGATCCGATCTCCTCCACCGGCGTTCCCATGCAGAATCAACGCCTGACCGCCCGAGCCCTGCTCCTGGGGGACCGCCTCGACGTGGCGGGCCTGGAGCGCAGCGACGTCCTGTCCACGACCCCCCTCGCCTTCCGGGCCGGTCAGGACGGCTTCGTGGCTCTCTTCCGCTACGGCGTGGCCGTGCTCGTCGGCCTGACGCCCCTGGAGGAGGACGAGGTCATCCGCGGCCTGCGTCAGCGCATTCAGGGAGAATTCTCGCGGCACGAGGAGGAGACCGCGATCATCGAGATCTCGCCCGACAGAGACGACCAGATCCCCCCGGGCGGCCCGATCTACATCAAGAAGCTCTCCACGGAACGGCTCGTCGTGATTGCCGACGCCCTTTCCAAAAGCGCGGCGCTGGCTCGGGACGAACGGGAAGCCGCAGCGGTCTTCGACCTCATGGAGCCGGCTGCCAGACACCTCGCCGAGAAGGGCCGCCGCCCACCCGGGCGTCGGGAAATTCTCAAGCATGTGGGGCACGCCCTTCTTGTTCGCCAACGGGTCTCCGGCCGCGTCGCGGTGGAAGAAAAGCCGGACGTGCTGTGGGACCGCCCGGATCTGGAGCGGCTCTATGCCCGACTCGAGGACGAATACGAGCTGAAGGAACGCGCCACGGCGCTCCACCGCAAGCTCGAAGTGATCGGCGACACGGCCCAGGCGTTGACGGATCTTATCGACACGGAACGCTCTCTTCGGCTCGAACTGATCATCGTGCTCCTGATCGTGTTCGAGATCTTCATCACGTTCTATCAGATGGCCGTCGGTTATCTCGGCGGGCATTGATGGTGTCCATCGCCGCCTCAACTCCCTTCTCCGGCTCCACCCATTGCCAGTCCGGCAACTGGTGGCGGAACCACGTGAACTGGCGCTTGGCGTAGCGACGGGTATCGCCCTGCCCCTTGGCAATGGCCTCGTCGAGCGACATCTCCCCGCGCAAATGAGCCAGAAGGCCGGGTACGCCATGGGCCCGCATGGCGGGGAGCATCGGGTCGAGGTTCCGCTCGCCCAAGGCCCTCACCTCCTCGAGGGCGCCCTGCTCCATCATGGCGAGGAACCGTCGGTCTATGCGCCTGCGCAGTTCCTCCCGGTCGGGAGCCAGAAAGAGCTTGACGACGGGCGCATGTCTCAGCGGGCCCGGCTGGCGGGCTCCGTGGAACGACACGAGCGGCTGGCCGGTGGCCGCGAAAATCTCCAGGGCGCGCTGCACCCTGAGCCGGTCGGAAGGGCGCAATGTGCGAGCCGTCTCGGGATCGCGCTCGGAGAGAAGCCGGTGAAGCTCGGGCGTTTCCAGACCCTCGCTTTCCCGCCGCACCTCTTCTCGGATCTCTTCCGGCACGGGGGGAATATCCGAAAGACCTTCCGTGAGCGCCTTGAAATAGAGCCCCGTCCCGCCCACGAAGATCGGCAGCTCGTGCCTGCCGAGGTCTCGTATGACCTGCACGGCATCGGCCACGTAGCGCCCGACGGAGAAGTTCACGGCGGCATCCACATGGCCGTAGAGACGATGAGGCGCTTCGGCCTCCTCTTCGGGCGTCGGGCGGGCCGTGATCACCCGCAGATCGCGATAGACCTGCATGGAATCGGCATTGATCACCACTCCGCCGAGTCGTTTAGCCAGTTTGATGCCCAAGGCGGACTTGCCTGAAGCGGTCGGTCCTGCAATGAGAACCGCTCCGATCTCAACCTCACTCACGGCCCGGTCTCCCCATGGCGTCTTCCCAAGCAACCCTCGTCGCGACCCTGATCGCCGATCCATCCCAGCCCGCCGTCACGGACGATCTCGTGGCGAAAGCGGCGCGCGCGCTGGGACATGAGGCGGAACGCACCGTTCTGGCAAGGGGAATCGCTGCCGACCTGGTTCTGACCGCCCCCGCCGAGGCAAAGACGGTCGAGACCTCCCTGCGCGCGGCACTTGAAGACCAGCCCGTCGACGTCGTGGTGCAGCCCTTCGCCACCCGGCGCAAGCGGCTGTTCCTGGCCGATATGGATTCCACCATGATCGCCCAGGAATGCATCGACGAGCTGGCCGATTACGTGGGCCTCAAGGCGGAAGTTTCGGAGATCACGGAGCGCGCCATGCGCGGCGAGATCGCCTTCGAGCCGGCGTTGCGCGAGCGTGTCGCCCTGCTGAAGAACCTGCCGGTCAAGGTGGTGGACGAGATCATCGAAAAGCACATCACCCTGACCCCCGGCGGGCCGGCGCTGGTCCGGACCATTCGCGCCAATGGCGGCTATACCTGCCTCGTGTCCGGAGGCTTCACCCTGTTCACCGGTCCCGTCGGCGCGAAGATCGGCTTCGATGAGCACCGCTCCAACCGCCTGATCCTCGACGGCGAGAAGCTCGCGGGTTTCGTCGAGGAGCCGATCCTGGGCCGTGAGGCGAAACTCGCGACACTCATCGAGCTGCGCTCCCGCCTTGGTCTCGCGCACCACGAGACCATGGCGGTGGGCGATGGCGCGAACGATCTCGCCATGCTGGGAGAAGCGGGTCTCGGCGTCGCCTTCCGTGCGAAGCCGGCTGTCGCCGCTGCGGCCCATGCCCGGATCGACCACGCGGATCTGACGGCGCTGCTTTACGCGCAGGGTTACCGGTCGGAGGAGATCGTCGCGGCTTAAGCCTGCGCTTGCATGCGCCTGACGATCTCCGCGACCACGGCAGGGTCCGCCACGGTGGTCGTGTCCCCATGGTTCTCGAAATCGCCCGAGGCGATGCGCGTGAGGATGCGCCGCAGGATCTTTCCCGAACGGTTCTTGGGCAGTTGGGGCGCCCATTCGATCCGGTCCGGCGTGGCGATGGGGCCGATGCGGGTGCGCACGACTTGAACGAGCTCGCGCTGCAGATCAGCGCTTTCGGCAACGCCTTCCTTCAGCGTCACGAACGCGAAGATGCCCTGTCCCTTGATGTCGTGCGGGATGCCGACGACGGCTGCCTCGGCCACGGATGGGTGGGAGGCCAGCGCCGCCTCCACCTCCACCGTGCCGAGACGATGGCCGGAAACATTGATGACATCATCCAGGCGGCCCGTGATCCAGTAGTAGCCATCCGCATCGCGGCGTGCCCCGTCACCCGTGAAGTAGAAGCCCGGATAAGCGCCGAAATAGGTTTTCAGGAATCGCTCGCGGTCGCCGAGGATCGTGCGTGCCTGCCCCGGCCACGAATCAGCAAAGCACAGGCTTCCGGCCCCCTCGCCCTCGACGATCTTTCCGTCGCTGCCGAGCAGCTCGGGACGGACGCCGAAGAACGGCTTGGCCGCGGAACCCGGCTTCAGAGCCATCGCGCCCGGAAGCGGACAGAGAAGCACCGCGCCCGTTTCCGTCTGCCAATAGGTGTCGACGATCGGACAGCGCCCTCCGCCTACGACTTCCCGATACCAGAGCCACGCCTCGGGATTGATGGGCTCGCCCACCGAGCCCAGGATCTTCAGCGACGAGAGATCGTGCCTGCGTACCGGCCCATCGCCCTCGCGCATCAGCGATCGGATCGCCGTCGGCGCGGTGTAGAAGATATTGACCTTGTACTGCTCGACGATTTGCCACCAGCGCGATGCATCGGGCCAGGTGGGCACGCCCTCGAACAGCACGATGGTCGCACCATTCGCGAGAGGTCCGTAGATCAGATATGTGTGCGCCGTCACCCATCCGACATCGGCCGTGCAGAAGTGAATGTCGCCGGGGTGGTAATCGAACATCGCCTTGAAGCTCGCGGCCGCATGCACGAGATAACCGCCCGTCGTGTGCAGCATGCCCTTCGGCTTGCCCGTGGAGCCCGAGGTATAGAGCACGAAGAGAGGATCCTCCGCGCCGACCGCAAGCGGCTCGCAGACATCCGGCACCTCGCCCAGAGCCTCCTCGTACCAGCGGTCGCGTCCCTCCTTCATCGGAACGTCGCGCCCCGTACGGCGAACCACGAGCACATGCTCGACGAACGGAAGATTCTCCAGCGCCGCATCCGCGTTCTTCTTCAGGGGCACGAATTTACCGCCGCGCATGCCTTCATCGGCGGTGATCAGGACCCGCGAGCGGCAATCCTCGATGCGGCCTGCGAGCGCCTCCGACGAAAAGCCGCTGAACACGACCGAGTGAATCGCGCCGATCCGCGCGCAAGCGAGCATGGCGGCGATCGACTGATGGACGACCGGAAGATAGATGCTGACGAAATGGCCCTTCTTCACGCCGAGCTTCCTCAGCGCATTGGCGAGGCGAGACACCTCGTTGTGGAGTTCGCCCCATGTGATCCGCTTCGCATCGCCGGGCGTATCGCCTTCCCACAGGATTGCAGCCTCGTTTCCGCGAGTGGCGGCGTGGCGGTCCAGGCAGTTGTAGGAAGCGCTCAGCTGTCCGTCGGCGAACCATTCGATGGCGACGTCCTCAGGCGAGTAGCGCGTGTTCTTGACCTGCGTGAACGGCTTCGCCCAGTCCAGGATCCCCGCCTGCTCGCGCCAAAAGCCTTCCGGATCGTCGAGGGAACGGCGATAGAGCCGCTCATAGGTTTGCGCATCCACATGCGCTGATTCCTGCAGGATGGAGGGGACGGGAAAAACGTTCTGGGCCATCGGGATTCGTCATTGGATCCGCGAGCCACGAAAGTGCTCGCGATGGGAAGCAACGACGTCAGATGCCTCCATTAAGGACGTTATGTCAACCAAAACGTTCTTTATTTAGAACGTCCGCTCAATGAAAAAGGCGGCCGAAGCCGCCTCTTCCCGAACTCGCTGATACTTACTCGATCGAAAGGGCGACGAAGCGGACCTCACCCTGGGCATTCGAGACCAGCAGCAGCGCGGATTTGCGCCCCTGCGACTTGAGGTCGTCGATCTTCTTGGTCACGTCCGCAGGGTTCGTCACCGGCTCCTGATTGACCTCCACGATCACCTCGCCGGCCTGGATCCGCTTGTCGGAAGCCGAGGAATTGGGATCCACCCGAGTGATCACCACACCCTTCAGGTCGTCCTTCAGGCTGTAGCGGCGGCGCAGTTCGTCCGTCATGCCGGACATGCTGAGGCCGAGCGCCTGACGGGTGACGGTGGGAGCCTCCCCGGAAGGCTGCTGCAGGCCTGCCTGCTTCTCACCATCCTCAAGACGCCCCAGGGTCACCTTCCTGGTCATCTCCTGCCCTTTACGAACGATGGCCACGTCGACCTCCTTGCCCACGGGCGTGGAGGCGACGATGCGCGGCAGGTCGCGGGAATCCTTGACGTCCTTGCCGTCAAACCTGACGATGACGTCGCCGACTTCGAGACCGGCCGGCTTGGCAGGGCCCTTCTCGTCGATGCCGGCGATCAGCGCGCCGCGGGCGGTCCCGAGGTTCAGGGCCTCGGCCGTGGCATCGTCGACGCTCTGGATGCGCACGCCGAGCCAGCCGCGGCGGGTTTCACCGAACTGGCGCAACTGCTCGATCACCGGCACGGCCGTCGAGGCGGGAACCGCGAAACCGATGCCCACCGATCCTCCCGTGGGCGAGAGAATGGCCGTATTGATGCCGATCACCTCGCCGTTCATGTTGAAGAGAGGGCCGCCGGAATTGCCTTTGTTGATGGAGGCATCCGTCTGGATGTAATTGTCGTAGGGACCGGACTCGATATTGCGGCCGCGGGCCGACACGATGCCGGCGGTCACCGATCCGCCGAGCCCGAACGGGTTGCCGATGGCCATCACCCAGTCGCCGGGGCGAATTGCCTCGGAATCACCAAATCTCACGGCCTTGAGGGGCTTATCGGGCTTCACGCGCAGGACCGCGAGATCCACCTTGGAATCCTTGCCCACGATCTCGGCCTTGAGACGGGTGCCGTCCGAGAAGATCACGCTGATGTCGTTGGCGTCGCCGATCACGTGATTGTTGGTGACCACGATGCCCGACGGATCGATGACGAAGCCCGAACCGAGCGAGTTCGAGCTGCGCGGCCGGGAGGGCGCGCTATCGCCATTGCCCTGGCCGCGCCGGTTGAAGAACTCCTCGAAGAGGTCCTCGAACGGGGTCCCGGGCGGCAATTGAGGCAGGGTGCGATTCCGGGTTTCGACGGTGGTCGAAGCCGAGATGTTCACTACGGCGCCGGTGACTTCCTCTGCCAAATCGGCGAAGGACTCGGGAGCCGAGCGGGCTGAGGCAGGAAGCGGCATGGCTGCCGCGACAAACGTCACGACCGCGAAGAAGGATGCGGCCAGTCGGCGCAGGGGGCGCCGGGACGGCGCCGTTGCGGAGAGCGCCAGCGCATTCGTGGCTTGAGTCATCGAGAATCCTCTCTTGGAGAATGAGATATAGATTGTCGCTCCTGCTCGCCATTCAAGCGGCGAATGCGGCGGAAGCTGGGCCGTTGGCTCAACCGGACCACCGTACCAGCCAGATGATGCCCAGGCCTATGAAGGCTGAAATAATGCCCACGAGACGCATTCGATCACTCGGGCTGTGCGCGGCTTCGTACATGGCACGACGCATTCCGTCGGGGAATGCCGCAAACAGAATGCCCTCGACCGCGAGAGCGAGGCCGAGGGCTGCAATCAAGTCCAACATCAGTTCTTACTGTGCGGGAGCCGGCTGCGGAGCCGGGGCTGCGGGAGCGCCACCATTGGACCGAACGGACCCGTTGAAGTAGCGGAAGAACTCCGAATCGGGGCTCAGAACCAATCGGGT
Source organism: Microvirga sp. (assembly GCA_035776715.1). GTDB lineage: Bacteria > Pseudomonadota > Alphaproteobacteria > Rhizobiales > Beijerinckiaceae > Microvirga. The sequence goes on along the minus strand of DASRWK010000479.1, from coordinate 1,228 downwards.
ACCGCTTCCTTTCAGGCCCGCTTCATAAGCCTGCATGGAGCGGTAGAAGGTGAAGAACTCGGGATCCTGACTGAAAGCCTCGGCCAGGATACGGTTACGATCGGCGTCGCCTTGGCCGCGCAGTTCCTCGGCCCGCTGGTTCGCCTCCGCGCGGATGATCGTGGCCTCGCGCTCGGCGCGGGCGCGGATCATCTGCGCCTGCTGGTTGCCGTTCGCGCGGAGATCGGCCGCCTCGCGCTCGCGCTCGGTGCGCATGCGTTGATAGACCGCCTGGCTGTTGGCATTGGGCAGATCGACGCGGGTGAGGCGCACGTCGATCATCTCGATGCCGAGGCTGGTAGCCTGCCGGTTCACATCCTCCTGAATGCGATCCATCAACTGCGGACGCTCGGTGCGAACGATGGCATCGCGCGAGGCGCTGGCGAGGATGTTGCGCATGGCCGAGTTGGTGAAGCTCTGCAGACGCTGGTTTGCAAGCGCGATGGTGCCCACCGCCTGATAGAAGCGCAGCGGATCGACGATGCGATAGCGGGTGAAGGCATCGACCTCGAGGTTCTGCCGGTCAGCGGACAGCAGGGTCTGCACCGGCAGATCGAGATCGAGCACCCGCTTCTCGAAGTAGGTGACGTTGTCGACCAGCGGCAACTTGAACTTCAGGCCCGGCTCCGAGATCGCGGACTGCACCGCGCCGAAGCGCAGCACCAGCGCGTACTGCGTCTGCTGGACGATGAAGATCGAGCTGTAGAGGACGATGGCCACCAGAGCCAGGACGATCAGGAGGCCTGTGCGAAGGACGGAGTTATTCATCGCGTGGTCCCTTGATTGTTCGGGGTGTTCTGGGTCGGGGTGTTCTGGGATTGCGGCATCTGGGTGAGCGGCAGGAAAGGCACGACCCCCTGCCCGTTCTGATCCACGATGATCTTGTCCACGCTGCCGAAGACACGCTCCATCGTCTCGAGGAAGATGCGCTCGCGGCTCACGTCGGGAGCCTTGCGGTATTCCTCGTAAACCTGACGGAAGCGCGCAGCCTGACCGGTGGCGTCGGCCACGGATTGCTCACGATAGGCTTCCGCCTGCTGGACCGTGCGGGCCGCCTCGCCTCGTGCCTCGGGAACGATGCGGCTGGCATAGGCCGAGGCCTCGTTCTGCACGCGCACGGCGTCCTGCTGAGCTGCGTTCACGTCGAAGAAGGCCTGCTGGACCTCGGACGGCGGACGCGCGGCCTGAA
>DASRWK010000478.1:0-3112 GCA_035776715.1 Microvirga sp. | reverse complement strand
CGGGAGGCCTCCCGCTTCGAGGTCAGAACCTTCCTGCCCCGTTACGGAGCGTGGATCGCCCTGACGCTTCTCATCCTCGTCAACCTCGCGATCACACCGAACTTCGCCACGTGGCAGACGCTGAACGTGAACCTGACACAGGTCTGCACCATCGTGATCGTCGGCGTGGGCATGACGCTCGTGATCGCGACCGGAGGCATCGACCTCTCCGTCGGCGCGCTCATGGCCATCGCCGGTGCTCTCGCGCCGCTGATCTTCCTGGGCAAACTCTTTCCCCTGCCCCACCCGGTAATCGGCATCGCGCTCGCCTTCGTGCTCCCGGTTCTCGCCGCTGGCGCCTTGGGCTGGTGCAACGGCTGGCTCATCACGCATCTTCGCATTCAACCGATCATCGCCACGCTCGTCCTGTTCATCGCGGGCCGCGGCATCGCCCAGGTCTTCACCAATGGCAATCTGCAGGTGTTCAACCTGCCGGAATTCCAGTTCATCGGGCTTGGACGCATTCTCGGAATCCCCTTCCAGGCCATTCTCATGGTCGCCATCGTCGCGGTTGCGGCCTGGATGCTGAGACGCACCGTATTCGGCCGGCAGATTCTCGCCGTCGGCGGCAACGAGCGCGCCGCGCGGCTCGCCGGCATACCCGTGGCTTCCGTGAAGCAGCGCGTCTGCCTCATCAGTGGCCTTCTCTCCGGTATCGCTGGTCTGATCGTGATCGCCCGCAACTCCGCGGCCGACGCCAATCTCGTCGGCCTCGGCATGGAGCTCGACGCCATTGCCGCCGTTGCCGTGGGCGGAACACTCCTGACGGGCGGTCGCGCAACGGTGGTCGGAACGCTGGTAGGGGCGCTCATCATCCAGCTCGTGCGTTACACCCTTCTCGCCAACGGCGTGCCGGATGCGGCTGCGCTGGTGGCGAAAGCGGCCATCATTGTAATGGCCGTCTGGCTCCAGCGGCAGGGACAGCGTTGAGGCCCATCATGCAAGGCACCGCGACCCTCAAGACGCTCCAGACCATCGGACGCTTCGGTGTGCTTCTCGCTCTCGTCGCATTGATCGTGTTCGGCTGGCTGCGCTACGAGAACTTCCTCGGCACCTACAACGTGCTCTCGGTTCTCCGCTACAACAGCATGTTCGCCCTGGTCGCCTTGGGGATGTGCTTCGTCATCATTACCGGGGGCATCGATCTCTCGGTTGGATCGACGGCGGCCCTCGGCAGCGTCGTCGCGGCTCTGGTTTCGCCCTACGGCGCCGTACCGGGGCTTCTCGCCGGGCTGGGAGCGGGGCTGATCGTCGGCGCTTGCAATGCCTTCATCATCACCCGCCTCAACATTCTGCCCTTCATCGCTACGCTCGCGACGATGCTGGCCGCGAGCGGCTGCGCGCTGCTCCTCGCCGGCAACCAGTCCGTCTCAGTGTCCTATGAATCGGGTTTCACGGAACTCGGCCAAGGCGACTTCCTCGGTTTCCCCATTCCGGCCTGGATCGCTCTCCTCGCCTATCTCCTCGGTTCGCTCGTCCTGAATCTCACGTCGTTCGGGCGCACGGTTCTGGCGGTCGGCGGCAACGAGGATGCGGCGCGGCTCATGGGATTGCCTGCGAACCGGGTGAAGGCTCTCGTCTATCTGGCGAGCGGTGGGCTTGCGGGCCTCGCGGGCGTGATCCTCGCGGCCCAGTTCGGCGCAGGTCAGCCTATCGAAGGCGTCGGCTGGGAACTCTTCGCCATCGCGGCGGTCGTCGTCGGCGGCACGCTTCTCACGGGCGGCGTCGGATCCGTGGGCTCGACGCTTGCGGGCGTGCTGCTCCTGGGACTGATCTTCAACATCCTGAACTTCGAGAACGGCCTCGGCTGGATCAGCCTCTCCGCCTATTGGCAATCGGTCATCCGAGGCCTGTTCCTGCTGCTCGTGGTCGCCATTCAGGCGCGCCTGAGCGTCCGAACCGAAGAAACGGCTTGAACTCAAACGCACGACAGCGAGCGTCACACCCATGCCCCGGATCACCTCCATCGAACCCGGCTTCTATCGCATCCCGCTCCCGACGATCCTGACCGATTCCATGCATGGCGAGATGCGTGCTTTCGAACTCAACACCGTGCGCATTCGCGACGCCGAGGGCGCGGAAGGAACTGGCTATACGTTCACGGTGGGCCGCAACGGTGCGGCGATCGACACCGTTCTCGCGCGGGAACTCCCCGAGATCATGGACGGCGAGGAGGCGGACGAGATCGAACGTCTCTGGCAAAAGGCCTGGTGGGCGCTTCATTACGGGGGACGAGGCGGACCGACGGTTCTGGCGATCTCGGCCTTCGACATGGCCTTGTGGGACCTGAAGGCGAAGCGCGCCGGCCTCCCGCTCTGGAAAGCCCTCGGCGGCTACGATCCGCGCGTCCCCTGCTATGCCGGCGGCATCGATCTCGAACTGCCGCTCGACAAGCTCCTGCGCCAGACGGACGACAATCTCGGCAAAGGCTTCCGGGCGATCAAGATGAAGGTCGGTCGCGCCAACCTGTTCGAGGACGTGGAACGCGTCAAGGCCATGCGCGAACACCTCGGAGAGGGTTTTCCTCTCATGGCCGACGCCAACATGAAATGGAGCGTCGACGGCGCCATTCGGGCCGCCCGTGCCCTGCAGGCTTTCGATCTGACCTGGCTCGAGGAGCCCACCATTCCCGACGACCCGGCGGGTCACGCCCGCATCGTCCGCGAGGGCGGATTGCCGGTCGCCGCCGGCGAGAACCTACGTACCCTCTGGGAGTTCAAGCTCTATATCGCGGACGGGGCCGTGACCTATCCCGAGCCGGACGTCACTAATTGCGGCGGGGTGACGCCCTTCATGAAGATCGCCCATCTGGCGGAAGCGTTCAATCTGCCGGTCACGAGCCACGGCGCCCATGACGTGACCGTGCATCTTCTCGCGGCCTGCCCGAACCGCTCCTATCTCGAGGCACACGGCTTCGGCCTCGAGCGATATATCGCCGAGCCGCTCAGGATCCAGGACGGTTTCGCCCTCGCCCCGGATCGCCCCGGCCATGGCATCGCATTCGATTGGCAGGGCCTCGACCGGATCAAGGCTTGAGTTCCGCACCACGGGCGAACGGTTACGATGAACACCT
>DASRWK010000477.1:0-2216 GCA_035776715.1 Microvirga sp. | reverse complement strand
GCGTGCCTTGTTGCAGGATCTCGACCCCAACCGCCCGCGTCCCCTCGAAGAGGATGCGCGTGGCGTGCGCATTGATTTCGAGCCTCAGATTCGGGCGTGAAAGAGCGGGCCTCAGAAAACCACGTGCAGCCGACCAGCGGCGTCCGTTCTTCTGGTTGACGTGGAAGTAGGAAATTCCTTCGTTGCTGCCCGTGTTGAAGTCGGTCGTGCGAGGAATGCCGGCCTGAACGGCGGCCTCAATGAAGGTGTCGAGAATCTCCCAGCGCATGCGGGGCGGTTCGACACGCCATTCTCCGCCGCTGCCGTGGTGCTCGCCGGCGCCGAGATAATGGTCAAGGTGCTGACGGAAGATGGGCCGCACGTCGTCCCAGCCCCATCCTTTCAAGCCCATCTGGCGCCAGTTGTCGTAATCCTCGCGCTGGCCGCGCATGTAGATCATGGCATTGATGGCCGAGCAGCCGCCGAGGACCTTGCCGCGCGGATAATTAAGAATGCGCCCATTGAGTCCGGGCTCGCTCTCGGTCTTGAACATCCAGTCGGAGCGCGGGTTGCCGATGGCGAACAGATAGCCGACTGGAATGTGGAACCAAATCCAGTTGTCCTTCCCGCCGGCCTCGATCAGACAGACGGAGTTGCGGGGATCCTTCGAGAGGCGGTTCGCCAGAACGCAGCCTGCCGAACCTCCTCCGATGATGACGTAGTCGAAAGTGGTGCTATCGGACATGACACGCCTCAATCGATAGCCAAAGGCATCGCCTCAAGCGGTGCCTTTGGGCCTGCGCTTCATGAATTCCAGGATCTCGCCCACGATACCTCTGCGGAACAGCAGGACGCAAATGACGAAGATGATGCCGATCAGCACGGTCACGGGGAACTGGGACGAGGCGAGATAGTTCTGCAGGGCGATGACCAGCGCCGCTCCGACGATCGGGCCGATCATGGTGCCGATGCCGCCCAACAGCGTCATGAGGATGACTTCGCCCGACATCTGCCACTGCACGTCGGTGAGCGTGGCGAACTGGAAGACGATGGCCTTCGTTCCACCCGCGAGACCTGCGAGCGCCGCGGACATGACGAAAGCGCCGAGCTTGTAACGGTCGACCCTGTAGCCGAGCGAGACGGCACGTCTCTCGTTCTCGCGGATGGCCTTCAGGATGTTGCCGAAGGGCGAGTTCACGATGCGCCAAATGGCAAACAGCCCGAACAGGAAGATCGCCAGGGTCAGATAGTACATCGCATGCGGCTGGTTCAGGTCGATCAGACCGAGCAGGTGCCCTCGGGGCACGCCCTGGATGCCGTCCTCGCCATGGGTAAACGGGGCCTGAAGGCAGATGAAGGCGAACATCTGGGACAGGGCCAGGGTGATCATGGCGAAATAGATGCCCTGGCGCCGGATGGCGAGAAAGCCGATCACGAGGCCCATGGCCGCAGCGCCGGCAACGCCGAGCAGGATGCCCGAAAGCGGCTCCCAGCCCCACACCTTGACCGCATGGGCGGTGAAGTAGGCCGCGCCGCCGAAGAAGGCAGCGTGTCCGAAGGACAGGAGGCCCACATAGCCGATGAGCAGATTGAACGCGCAGGCGAACAGCGCGAAGCAAAGAATGCTCATCAGGAAGATGGGATAGAAGAAGAAGGGCGCGGCGAGCAGGGCCGCAAGGGCGAGCGCGCCCAGCACGAACGACGTGGTGCGCAGCTTGGGCTGCTCTGCCAGGTATTGGGTTCCGACAGCCATGATATTACTCCTCCCGCCCGAATAGACCTGCCGGCCTGACGAGCAGAACGATGGCCATGATCACAAAGATAACGATGCTCGAGGCTTCCGGGTAGAAGACCTTCGTCAGGCCCTCCAGCACGCCCAGAACATAGCCGGTCACGATCGCACCGAGGATCGACCCCATGCCGCCGACGACCACCACGGCAAAGACGATGATGATCAGGTTTGAACCCATCAGCGGGCTCACCTGGTAGATCGGCGCGGCCAGAGCCCCCGCAAGGGCAGCGAGCGCCGCGCCCAAACCATAGGTCAGCGTCAGAAGAAGCGGCACGTTCACGCCGAAGGCCTGAACCAGCGTGGCGTTCTCCGTCGCCGCCCGCAGATAGGCGCCGAGCCGCGTCTTCTCGATGAGGAGCCACGTGCCGAGGCATACGACGAGAGAGGCGACAACGACCCATCCGCGATAGATCGGCATGAACATGAAGCCGAGGTTGAGCGCGCC
>DASRWK010000476.1:0-17679 GCA_035776715.1 Microvirga sp. | reverse complement strand
CTTCGAGCAGCGCGCGGCGGACCTCGCGCAGCGCGGCGTTCACATCCTCTTCCGTCAGCGCGCCGCGGCGCGTGAGGGAGTTGAGGATATTGGAGAGCTTGTCGGAAAGGCCTTCAAACATGATCAATCAATTCCTTTTGCGATGAGAGGTACATCGCGTTGCTCAAGGGCCTTTTCAAAGTGATTGATTGCCGCTTCGAACTTGTCGCGGCAGCCGGGATTGCAGAAGCCGACCACCTCGCCGCGATAGAGCGTGAGCGAATCCGCCGCGATCGGCTTTCCCGACCAGGGGCAGGTCTCGTTGACCGCGTCCTCGATGCGCAATGTCGTGTTGGCCATCGCCTTGTCCATTCAACCCGCCAGCCCCAAAGAGAAACGCGCCCGAGGGCGCATCGCGCTGTCGGACGTTGACCTCCAGCCTCTCGGGCTGGTCGGCGGCTCAAAGGGGCTCGCTCTACAGATTTGCGCTCAGCCGATAGAGGAAAGATGGCGTCGAGTCAAGGAAAGGTGCTGTCGCACAGAGGGTTAGGTTGGGTCAGACTTAGGCCAGGCTTGAGTTCGGACCCTGACTGGCCCCGCAGGGCGTTTCACAGGCGGTTTGCCGAAGCTCCCGCCATGTGGCGCACTCATCTGAAACTGTACCGGAGCCCCACCCGCACCTCGTGTGCGCCGATGGAATCCACCTCGACGCCGGCGCTGCTGCCATGGGAGCGCGTCTTCACGTCGCCTAGGCTGACGTAACGGTAGCCGAGATCGAGGATGAAGCTCGACGACAGCCGGTACCCTACGCCGGCCATGAGCGCCCAGGCGAAATTGAAGCCGTCGCCGCCGGCCAAACGCTCCACGGTTCCGATCCCCGTGGCCGTGTCATAGGTTGCCAGCGTGTGATCGGAGAGAACGTTGTGCGCCATCCCGATGCCCGCGCCGATATAGGGCGTAAAGCCCATGACGGGCCTGAAGTCCAGGTAGCCGTTCACCATGAGCGTCGAGGCTTGGAACGAACCTTTATCCATCATGGACGCTGTGGCGAGGATCGGCGCAGGTGCGGCACCTTTGAAGCGGGCATCGAAGATGTGGTCCAGCGTTACGTCTGCCCGGACGATTGGATTGAAGCGGTAGCCCAGACCGGCACCGAGGACGGCGGCACGGCTCAGGCTCTCATGGGTGAAACGGCTCGTGAACGGTTGAGCGACGAGATCCGCCTCGGGACGCTTGTAATCGACATAGCCGACTTCACCCCGCAGATACCAGCCGAGAGAACTCTCCCGGCTGTCCCGCATCGCAGGCGATGAAGGCAGAAAGGCTCGCGAAAGATCGGCGGCCACGGCAGACGAACCGATTACTGCATAAAGGCCGGTCAAGGCCGTGATCTTGATCATTTTCATCGGAGTTCTTCCTTACCCGACCTGTCACATCCATCGCTGCGAAGCCGAACGGCAACGTTACTTTGTCACGGGTATTGTAAAGAGAACGTTAAGCCTAAGTTTTCGTATGTCGGGACCACTCCGCCCGATCGGTTCGATCTTGGGAAGTGGCTGTTCCGCAAGACCGTTTCGGCGGAAATCACCGGAGGGCAGTCTCCCATCCGACCTGCCCGACCGACGGGCTGGAGCCGTAGGGCTCTAAGTCGATGGGCCTCGATGCGGCCGAACGGGCCCGACACCGATCCCCCGCCATTGTCCCGATCCGGTCGGGTCCCCTCAAGACAGCCGGTGAATGAAGCTGCCCGGTTTCGGCATCGGCCCGACGGCCCTGCCGCACCTTTTCCCGATCTCCGCGAGAATGACCGATCCGGCTCCCGGGCAAGCGTCCCACTTCGTCTATCCGTGAACGATCTTGCGCTGAGCGCAATACGTGTATGCACATCTGCATAAAACAGGCGGCCGCCGCTCTTGCTCCCGTCAGTAGGCGCTGCCCTGAGCTTCGCCACCGGATGATAAGAAAATTTTCTTGGCAATCCTGTAAACCGCTGTCAGATCGCGGTATTTCCCGAGAGGGGATTGTACTGCTCCTTAGAATCCGGCGAGCTCAGGGCACATCTGGAATTATCGTTACATTGCTTGCGGTTCCGGGTTCTTAAAACCGCCCCGAACACTTCCCGGCTCCGGGCTGCCGGTGCTGCTAGGAGGCGTTTGCATTTCTTTGAACATGTCGTAACATTATAGCGTTGTAAGTAGTGCAGACTCATTCATAGGGCCCGTGAGTATGGCGCGGTCCCTGGACTTAAGTCTGCTCTCCATGAGCGAATTGCCGTTGCAACGATGCACAAGCATTGGAGAAGGCCATGCGTATAGGTCACGCCGCACCTGGTCCGCCCCGCCAAGCCGGGGCAGCCCCTGCGCACGCCTCTCGATGGGGCAAAGCCCAGCAACGACGCGGAGTTCTTCCTGCTCGGGAACCTGGAGGTCAGCGGCGACATGCGGCGTCGTTTCATCGAAGGAACGGGCGTGGTCGGGCCCTATGGACATATCGTCGAGCTGAAGCCGGAGCAGAGAAATGCCCCTAAGAAAATCGTCAAGCGCTAAGGTCTCCCTCATCGCCTGCGCAGGTCTCCTGCCCATGCTGGCTCTCGGCGCATGCGCGGATTACGTGAAGCATCGCGATACGATCACGTCCTCCGCCGGGGATGCGATGGCACACAACAGGGTCGTGCATATCGAGGATCCCTGGCCGCGCGCCTCGGGGGACACCCGCATCGCGGGCAATGGCCAGCGCGTGGACAGGGTGACGAAGCGTTATCTCAGCGGCGGCGGCACTTCCTCGGCTCCTTCCCCGGTATCGATATCCGTTTCGCCTCCACGGCCGAACTCGCCCAATTCGGCAGATTCGCCGCCGGTCCAATAGCAAGCCTGGGCAGGATCGATTTCTCGAATGGATCCTGCCTTTGAGACTCGAAAGGTATCTCGGGCGGTCTTGGCTCAGGCCGGACGTCACCCGTCCCAAGGAGCGATCGTCGCGTCCGAGTCCGAAGCCGGAAAAGCGCGTTGCAGAACCATGCAGGCCGCTTCCCGGTTGGTCAAAGATTGAACCTGAAAGCAATCGAGGTAAATGATCGATGGAACGATCCTCGCCGTTCAGTCCTTGCACACCTTGCCCTGCTTGTCTCGAAGGTCCCGATGAACCGCCGCACCCTTCTGAAAGCCCTGAGCGCTCCCGCCTTGGCCGCTACCGGTCTCCTCGGCTGGATGACGGTCGCGCGTTCCACGAACCGCTATTATCAGGGCCCCGTCACCGACCATTTCGACGGCGTGAGGTTCTTCTCGCCCAACCAGCCGCAGGACAAGGGGTTCGCCGAGTTGCTTCGCTGGCAGCTCGGCGGGGGCCGAAAGGAATGGCCGGAGAGTTACCCGAGCCCTTTCCGGGACAAGCCCCCGGCGGAGGTGCGGGGACTGCGCACGGCGCTGATCGGCCATGCCTCCTTTCTGATCCAGGTGGCGGGGCGCAACATCCTCATCGACCCGGTCTTCTCGGAACGGGCGAGCCCGGTCTCCTTCTCGGGCCCGAAGCGGGTCAATCCGCCCGGCATCGCCTTCGAGGACCTGCCGCCGATCCACGCGGTTCTGATCACGCACAACCATTACGATCATCTCGACATCGATTCTCTAGGACGCCTCTGGCAGCGTCACCGCCCTCGTTTCATCGCCCCTCTCGGCAACGATGCGGTGATCCAGGCGGAGCATCCGGAGATCCCAGTGGAGACGCGGGACTGGGGCCAGTCGATCGATCTGGGCCATGGGATCGGCGTGCATCTGGAGCCCGCCTATCACTGGTCCGCACGCGGCATCAACGACCGGCGCATGGCGCTCTGGTGCGCATATCTGCTCACCACGCCCGAAGGATCGATCTACCATGTCGGAGATACGGGCTTCGGCGACGGCAAGATCTTCCATGCGGTGCACGAACGCTTCGGCCGCATCCGTCTCGCTCATCTGCCCATCGGCGCTTACGAGCCGCGCTGGTTCATGGAGCCCCAGCACATGAACCCCGAGGATGCGGTGAAAGTGTTCCAGATCATCGCGCCGGAGCAGGCGCTCGGCCACCATTGGGGCACCTTCCGGCTGACCAACGAGGGCATCGACGAGCCGCCGCAGGAACTGGCGGCCGCCTTGCAGGCGGCGGAGATTTCACCGGATCGGTTCAGGCCCCTGCGTCCGGGCGAAGCCTGGACCCCGTCGGGATGAAGATCGGGCCGACCAGGATCGCGTGGCTTCTCCACCGACAGGCGCTCCCGGCCGACCTTTCGGTGGAAACTCCGTCGAGATCGGAACGAACGATCACCGCTTCGGCTGAACGTAGATGTTCACCTCGAAATTGGTGTCCTGCGAGTCGGTGAACTCGCTCACATATTCCTCGATGAAGGCATCCTCGGCGACGATCTCCTTGATGTCGAGATAGGCCGTGATCGTCTCGTAGGTGCCGTCGATCTCGTCATAGGCGTCCTTGTGCACGAAACGGAGCGCCTTGCCCTCCGGCGTCTTGCCGAACCTGATCTCGGGGGTGAGCTCGGTCTTGCCCTCCGGAACCTGCGCGAGCGGGATCATGGTCTCGTATTTGAAGCCGTTGTCGTCCGTGTCCACGAAGATCGTGAGCGGGCGACCCGCCGGAGCGATGCCGGCTTTCTTCAACTCGCCCTCGAGCTTGGCGACGGCGTCCTTGAGATTGCTGAAAGCCTCGTCCCAGGTGCTGGTGCCGGACAGAATGGCGGCGGGCTTCGCAGCGAGAACGCCTTCCTCGACGCCCGTGGGATCGCTCGGGTTGGGGAAGAGCGTCGTACGGGCTGCCTCCTGCGCGGGTGCAGGCGTTGCAGGGGACGCCGGAGCCGGCGCGGGCTGGGCGGTTGCGGGCTGTTGCGGCTGAGCCGGCGTTTCCGGAGCGGGTGTCGAGGGCTCGGGCGAGGCCGGGGACGGGGCCTGGACGGCGGGAGCCGGAGCCGACGGGGCGGGATCGGCCGGAGCCGGATCCGGGGTCTGCGGCGTTTGCGCCAGAGACACGCTCGAGCAGAGGGCAAGCACAAGAACGATGTGGGAGGAGCGCAGCCGCATGGGAGAGAGCCTTAAGCCTCGAATCACGAAGGGATCAGAAGCCGGAGCATAGGGGGGTTTTGTTCCGGTCGCGAGGGACTCCGGAGGCTTCTGTGGAGGACGGATGGTAGCAGGCCCATATCCCCCTCTCGCGGTTTTCCGAGTTTTCAGCCATATACGGCCCATGAGCGTTACCATGAGCCCCCTCGCGAACCACCGTTTCCTGAAGATGAACGGTCTCGGCAACGAGATCACCGTGCTGGACCTGCGCGGCTCGGCCCATATGGTGAGCGCTGCGGAAGCGCGCGCCATCGCGGCCGATCCCCGTTCGCGCTTCGACCAGCTGATGGTGCTGCACGATCCGGTTTCCCCCGGCACGGACGCCTATATGCGCATCTACAACACGGACGGCTCCGAATCCGGCGCCTGCGGCAACGGTACCCGCTGCGTCGCCTGGGCCATGCTGACCGATCCGGTCATGAGCCGCCCGGCGGGCCGGGGGCTGGTGCTCGAAACCAAGGCCGGATTGCTGCCCGTGGCGCAGGTCTCCGACACGGTGTTCACCGTCGACATGGGTCCGCCGCGCCTCGACTGGAACGAGATTCCCCTGCGCGACCCCTATCCGGACACCCGGGTCATCGCGATCGACACGCATCTGCCGGAAGCGCCCGAGCTCCAGAGCCCCTCCGCCGTTGGCATGGGCAACCCGCACGCCATCTTCTGGGTGAAGGATGCAGGATCTTACGACCTTGCCGCCATCGGGCCTAAGCTGGAGCATGATCCCGTTTTCCCCGAGCGGGCCAACATCTCCTTCGCTCAGGTCGAAAGCCCCGACCATGTGATCCTGCGGGTGTGGGAGCGCGGCGCGGGCGCCACCCGCGCCTGCGGCTCGGCCGCCTGCGCCACCCTGGTGGCGGGAGCCCGCAAGGAGCTGACGGGCCGCAAGGCCACGATCACGCTCCCCGGCGGGGACCTCGTGATCGAATGGCGCGCGAGCGACGACCACGTGCTCATGACCGGCGCGACGGAGCTCGAGCACGAGGGCTTCCTCTCCCCTGCCCTGTTCGCGGGAGCGGCATGATGTCGGTCGAGGTCGTCACCTTCGGATGCCGCCTGAACACCTACGAGTCCGAGGCGATGCAGCGCCACGCTCAAGCAGCGGGCCTGGGCGAGGTCGTCATCGTCAACACATGCGCCGTGACCTCCGAGGCGACGCGCCAGGCGCGCCAGTCGATCCGTAAGATCGCCCGCGAGAAGCCTGATGCGCGCATCATCGTGACTGGCTGCGCGGCGCAGGTGGAGCCGGAAACCTTCGCCTCCATGCCGGAGGTGTCTCAGGTCGTCGGCAATCACGAGAAGATGAAGGCCGAGACCTGGACGGGCCTGCGCGATTTCGGCGTGGGCACCACCGAGAAGGTTCTCGTCAACGACATCATGGCGGTGAAGGAAACCGCCGTCCACCTCATCGACGGCATGCGCGGGCGAACCCGCGCCTTCGTGCAGGTGCAGAACGGTTGCGATCATCGCTGCACCTTCTGCATCATTCCGTATGGCCGCGGCAATTCCCGCTCCGTGCCCATGGGGGCCGTGGTGGAGCAGGTGCGAACCCTCGTGGAGCACGGCTCGCGGGAAGTGGTGCTCACCGGCGTGGACATCACGAGCTACGGCAAGGATCTTCCGGGCGAGCCGAAGCTCGGCACGATGGTCAAGAGCCTGCTGCGCCATGTGCCGGAACTGGAGCGCCTTCGCATCTCCTCCATCGATTCGGTGGAGGCGGATGACGATCTGCTCGACGCCATCGCCCATGAGAGCCGCCTGATGCCGCATCTGCATCTCTCGTTGCAGGCGGGCGACGACATGATTCTCAAACGCATGAAGCGCCGCCACCTGCGCAAGGACGCCATTGCCTTCTGCGAACAGGTCAAGCGGCTTCGCCCCGACATGGTGTTCGGCGCGGACATCATCGCGGGCTTCCCGACCGAAACGGACGAGATGTTCTCCCGCTCCCTCGACATCGTCGACGAGTGCGGCCTCACGCATCTCCATGTCTTTCCCTTCTCGCCCCGTCCCGGCACCCCCGCGGCGCGCATGCCGCAGGTTCAGCGCGACATCGTGAAGGACCGCGCCCGCAGGCTTCGCGAGAAGGGCGAGGCCGCATTGCTGAGGCATCTCGGTGAGGAGGTCGGCGCGACACGCAACGTGCTGATCGAAACCAGCCAGCTCGGCCGCACGGAGGGCTTCACGCTCGTGCGCTTCGCGGGCGAGGTGAAGCCCGGAGAGATCGTACCGGTCACCATCGCCGGCCATGACGGCAAGGAATTGCTGGCGGCGTGAGCCAAACGTCCCCCGATGAAGCCTGGCGCCGTTCCGGTCGGGATGGCCGGGACAGGCCCGGCCACGACGAAAGAGTGCCGGACGCCCGTCGAAGCCGAACTTTATCCCGCGCTCGATCCCTGATCGGCTGCACCGCTCGGAACGACGCCACATGCCCCCACCCGCTCGCGCATGTGCTCCGGCACCGGCGCCTCCACGAGGATCGGTGGCTTCTTCGGATAGAGCGGCACGCGCACGCTGCGGGCATGCAGATGCAGGCCCGGCCCATGGAAGCGCGGCGCCGTGCCGTAGATCGGATCGCCCAGGATCGGGAAGTTCATGGCCGCGCAATGGACGCGCAGCTGGTGGGTGCGGCCGGTGACGGGGCGCAGTTCGAGCAGGGCGAGGCCCTCCGCACGGCCCAGAACCCTCCACTTCGTCAGTGACGGCTGCCCCCTCGGGTCCACCTTCATCCACCAGCCGCGATCCGGCGATTTCGGCGCGAGCGGAAGATCGATCTCGCCTCCGTCCCCGTGGGGCCCGCCCTCGACCACGGCCCAGTAGACCTTGTCGATCTCGTTTCTGCGGAACAGCTCGTTGAGGCGGGCGATGGCCTTCGGGTGACGTCCCAGGATCAGGCAGCCGGAGGTGTCCTTGTCGAGGCGATGCGCTACTTCCGGACGGCGGGGCAGGCCGAAGCGCAGGGAGTCGAGGTGATGAAACAAGGTGTCCCCGCCCTTGGGGCCGGGATGCACCGGGAGGCCGGCGGGTTTGTCGATCACGAGCATCAGGGCATCGCGATACAGCAAACGGGACACTATCTCTTCCGCATTCATGATGCCTCGGCTATCGAGGCGTCGACGTGAAATCAAGCACAAGCGTTGACGAGGCAAAGCACAGCATGGCCGAGAACAAGCCCGGTTTCTTCTCCCGTCTCTTCGGGCGCAAGGCCGAAACCCTGCCCGAGCCTGAGCCGCAAACGCCCCAGGCCGGAGGCGAGCCGGAGGCCATGCCCTCCCCGCCCGCGACAGGCGCGGACGATCTGGCGGCCGCGCCCTCCACCGTGACCATCGCCTCTCCCGATACGCCGGACGAGCGCAAGGCACCCGCCGAGCTCGCGGGGGCCGATTTGCAGCCTGTCGAGACAATGGACCCTGAAGGCGGCAACCCGAAGGAGCCGATCCCGCGCATCGAGACCGAGACGGGCCCCGAGCCGCGTCCGGACGTCGCCGAAACCGACAAGCCTGTTTCGTCGGCCCTGGAGTCCCCGCCTGTCCTCGAGGCCCAGCCTGTCCCCGAGACCCAGCCGGTCTCGGAGAAGCCTGCGCCCGCTCGGGGCTGGTGGCAGCGCCTGACGGACGGCATGCGCCGCACTTCCTCGTCGCTGTCCGAGAGCGTCACGGGGCTCTTCACGAAGCGCAAGCTGGACGAGGCCACCCTCCAGGATCTGGAGGATGCGCTGATCCAGGCCGATCTCGGCGTGCCCACCGCCATGCGGATCACGGAGGCGGTTTCGGCCGGCCGCTACAACAAGGAGATCTCGCCCCAGGAGGTGCGGACGATCCTGGCGAGCGAGGTGGAGAAAACGCTTCAGCCCGTGGCCCAGGCGCTCACCATCGACCGGGCGAAGAAGCCCTTCGTGATCCTCATGGTCGGCGTGAACGGCGCAGGAAAAACCACCACCATCGGCAAGCTGAGCCAGAAGTTCCGGCAACAGGGCCTCGAGGTCATGCTGGCGGCGGGCGATACTTTCCGCGCCGCCGCCATCGAGCAGCTCAAGGTCTGGGGCGAGAGGGTCGGCGCGCCGGTTCTCGCCCGCGAGCAGGGCGCCGACGCGGCGGGTCTGGCCTTCGATGCCCTTCAGGAAGCCAAGGCCAACGGCACGGATGTGCTGCTCATCGACACCGCGGGCCGGCTGCAGAACAAGGCCGGGCTCATGGCCGAACTCGAGAAGATCGTGCGCGTGATCAAGAAGTTCGACGAGCGCGCGCCCCATGCCACGCTCCTCGTGCTCGACGCCACCGTGGGCCAGAACGCGATAAGCCAGGTCGAGCTGTTCCAGAAGGTGGCGGGCGTGACGGGCCTCGTGATGACCAAGCTGGACGGTACGGCCCGCGGCGGCATTCTGGTGGCGCTCGCCGCCAAGTTCGGCCTGCCGGTCCACTTCATCGGCGTCGGCGAAGGGGTGGAGGACCTGGAGCCTTTCACCGCAGGGGATTTCGCAAAAGCCATTGCCGGGATAGAAGCAACCTCATGACCGACGAAAAGCGCCTTCCGCCACTCCTCAAGCTCGCCCTCGAACTCGGGCCGCTCGCAATCTTCTTCATCGCGAACGCCTATGCGGACCGGTTCGGCTTCGCGGAAAGCCAGCGGATCTTCGTGGCGACCGCCCTCTTCGTCGGCGCGACGGTGGTGGCCCTTGCCGTTTCCTATGGGCTCCTGCGCAAGCTGCCGATCATGCCGCTGGTCTCAGGCTTCGTGGTGGTGGTGTTCGGCGGGCTCACCCTCTTCCTGCAGGACGAGATCTTCATCAAGCTCAAGCCCACCATCGTGAACACGATGTTCGGCGCGATCCTTCTGGGCGGCCTCTATTTCCGCAAGCCCCTGCTCGAGATCGTCCTCGACAGCGTGTTCGAGCTGACGGAGGAAGGCTGGCGCAAGCTCACCCTTCGCTGGGCGATCTTCTTCTTCGCGCTCGCCGCGCTCAACGAGATCGTCTGGCGCACCCAGACCACCGATTTCTGGGTGAGCTTCAAGGTCTTCGGCATCATGCCGCTCACCATCGCCTTCGCCCTCGCGCAGACGCCGCTGCTGCTGCGCTACGAGGTGAAGAAGGCGGAGGAAATCTGATTCCCACGTCACATCACCGGCCTTGTGCCGGTGATCCCGCTTGCTTGGAGCGCAGCGCCTTCCGAACCGGGACGGCCGGGACGAGCCCGGCCATGACAGGAGCGGGTGTAGCAATCCTCATCCGGCCGGCTTCATCAGGACCACGCTGCGGGTGACGCCGGGCAGAGGCTCGTGCGCCACCTCGCTCCAGAGGCTTTCCTCGCCCGCCTCCTGCACCGTCTCGATCGAGGCCAGCATCTCGCAGTCCACATTCTTGGTGGCCTGCTCGATGCGGGAGGCGATGTTGACGGCCTCGCCGACCACGGTGAATTCCAGACGGCTTTCGTCCCCCACGACCCCGCAGAAGACGTCGCCCGTGTGAATCCCGATGCCCACGCGCACCGGCGGATCGAAGCGCCGCTTGGCGTTCCAGCGCCGGATCAGCTGCAGCAGGGTGCGCCCGCAGGCGAGCGCCCGGCCCGCATCGTCGTCCCTTGCACCCGGCACGCCGAACAGGATCAGGGCGCCGTCGCCCGTGAACTTGTCGATGACGCCGCCGTGGCGGCTCGCCGCCCGCAGTACCCGTCGGCGGAACGAGGTGACGAACACCGCGAGCTGCGCCGGCTCCATGGTCTCTCCGATATGGGTGGAAGCACGCATGTCCACGAACAGCACGGTGATGCGGGTGCGCCGCCCCTGCCTCAAGGAGGCGAAGGCCTCCTCCGTGAGAACGGGCGCGAGCTCGCGCGGCAAATAGCGGGTGAGGTTGAGACGCAGGGTCGTCTCGCGCACCGCCCGCTCCAGCAGCACCCGGCTCTGCCGCGCCACGAGGATCAGGATCAGCGCCAGGGAGAACACCATGGCGATGCGCACCATGTTGGCCTGCTCGGAAAACAGGCCCGAGATCTCGGACAGGTCGCGCTGACGCTCGGCGGGGGTCAAGGAGCCGCCGCCATAGGCGAGGAGCGACAGGCCCGCCACATAGATCAGGGCGACGAATGCCTGAAGGCGCGGCTGATAATGGATCGCCGCGGCCGCAATCGTGATGGGCACCACCCAGGCGGCCGGAAAGGCCGCGAAGAGGTTGCCCGGGATACCCAGGACGCCGTGGCTGTAGGCCAGATTGCCGAGGATCAGCAGGGCGTCGAGCACGGCCGTGATCATGGGCAGCCTGTCCACGGCGATACGCTTGGACGCAAACCACGCGCAGAACCATCCCAGCGTGCCGAACAGGGTGAGCGTGAGCTCCGCGATCCAGATCTGCCTCGCCGCCACCGGATTGGTGAATTCGATCCCGTGGGTCACGACGATGACGGTCAAGAGCAGGAGCCCCGCCACGACCATGCGCGCGAGCCCGGCGCGCTGCAGAGCCCCGGCATCGGCCTCACGGATCAGCCGGTGCGTGGCGTCGCTCACCCCCCGCGGCCTCCGGCGGTTGCGAAGCGAGATCCAGAGGGATCTGATGGGCGATGGACGGTCCACGGGGTTCTTTTCGGCCGATCTCGGGTTTATCAACGACAAGCGCCTGAGGCTGGGTTCGTTCACGGCTCAGGTCGAAAATGCCGAAGGAATAAATGGCTCATGACCGAGACCTCTCAAGCCGTCCGAATCTATGTGGACGCCGATGCCTGCCCGGTGAAGAGCGAGATCTACAAGGTGGCCGAGCGCCATCGGGTCAAGGTGTTCGTGGTGGCGAACGCCTTCCTGACGGTGCCGCAAAGCCCGCTGATCGAGCGCGTCGTGGTGAGCGCGGGCTTCGACGCGGCGGATGACTGGATCGCGGAGCGCGCGCAGCGCGGCTCCATCGTGATCACCGCCGACATTCCCCTCGCCCATCGCTGCGTGAGCGCGGGCGCGGATGTGATCGGCCCCACGGGCAAGCCCTTCACGGAAGCCTCCATCGGCATGGCGCTCGCCACGCGCAACCTGATGGAGGACCTGCGCGCCATGGGCGACGTGACCGGCGGCCCGAAGCCGTTTTCCCAGAAGGACCGCTCGGCCTTTCTTTCGGCGCTCGACGTCGCGATCAACCGCCTCAAGCGCGCGGGATTTGGCGAAGCTTCTCCTTGAAGGCTTCCAGATTCCCAGGGGTCAGCGGACCGATATGCTTGTGGCGGATCATGCCGTCGGGACCCACGATGAAGGTCTCCGGCACGCCATAAACACCCCAATCGATGGAGGCGCGGCCGTTAGGATCGACACCGACGGCACTGTATGGATTACCGAGCGCGCCGAGAAAGCGGCGGGCGTTGTCCGGGTTGTCCTTCTGGTTGATGCCCACCAGTCGCACGGACGGGTCCCTGGCCAGCTCCACGAGGAGCGGATGCTCCTGGCGGCACGGGGCGCACCAGGACGCCCAGACGTTCACGATGGTGACGCTGCCCTTCAGATCCTCGTTGGAGAAGCCGGGCACGGGCTTGCCGTCGGCCGTGAGACCTTCGAGCGGCGCGAGATTGAAAGTGGGCACGGGCTTGTTGAGAAGCGCCGAAGGAAGATCCGCAGGATTGCGCCCGGAAGTGAGCTGCACGAGGAACAGCACCGCCAGCACGAAGAAGACGAGGGCCGGCAGGATGAAGATCAGCCGCGGGCGCGGTGCTGTTGCCTCAGCCACGGCGGGACCTCCGGCCGATGCCGCGGGATTCGAGCTCGGCGAGTGCGCGAACCTGCGCGCGATGGTCGATGACGGCGCGAAGGATCAGGCCCGCGATCACCAGAGCCGTCAGAACATAGGAAAAGACGATGAAGAAGGTGTGCGTCATCAGGCGGCCCGGGCGTCGAGGCGCTCGGCCTCGAGGAGGTTGAGCGTGCGCACGCGGCGGCGCAGGATCTCCGTGCGGATGCCCGACAGATGCAGCGCCACGCCCATGAGGGTGAAGGCGACCGCCATGACGAGCAGCGGCACGAGCATGGAAGAATGAATGGTCGGCCCTCCGAGGCGGAACACGGAGGCCGGCTGATGGAGCGTGTTCCACCAATCGACCGAGAATTTCACGATGGGCACGTTCACCGCGCCCACGAGCGTGAGGATGGACACGGCGCGCGCGGCGCGGTTCGGCTCCTCGATGGCGCGCCAGAGGGCCAGAATGCCGAGATAGATGAGCAGCATCACCAGCATGGAGGTGAGACGCGCATCCCATTGCCAGTAGGTGCCCCACATTGGCTTGCCCCAGAGGGAGCCGGTGATCAGGCAGATCAGCGTGAAGGCCGCCCCGATAGGCGCTGCAGCCTTCTGCGATACGTCCGCCAGCGGATGCCGCCACACCAGGGTGCCCAACGCCGAGCTTGCCATGATCATGTAGAAGAACAGGGACAGCCAGGCTGCCGGGACGTGGATGTACATGATCTTCACGGTCTCGCCCTGCTGGTAGTCGGCGGGGGCGACGAACCAGACCAGATAGAGGCCGACGCCGGAGAGCAGCGCGGCCAAGCCCGTCACCCAGGGCAGCAGGGTGCCGCTGAGGCTCATGAAACGGGTGGGATTGGCGAGCTCACGGATCATTTTCACGATGTAGCGGCCTTCGCTGACCCCTGCAACGAGGAGCGGCTTTTCAACTCAATAACGATTTCGACAGGGTGGCCGTTCTCTAGCGGCAAGCCCCTCCCCCGGCAATCCGGTGTTGCCCCTATGTCGTTCAGACGCATCGGCGCACCTGCCATTCGCTCCCGGCACCCGTGCCTTTCAATCGCCATGGGATCCGCCCTATGCTTATGCGCATCTTTGTTGCGGAGCAAGCCATGCGCCTTCCGGCCTTTAGCCTTTTTACCCTCGGCTTCCTCGGGGCACCGCACGCTCAGGAGATCTCGTTGCGCTTTCCCGTTGCCTGCGAGGTCGGACGCACCTGCTTCATTCAGCATTACGTGGATCACGTCGCGGATTCCGAGATCGGCGATTATCGCTGCGGGACGATGACCTATGACGGGCATGACGGCACAGATATCCGCGTGCCGACCACAGCCGCCATGAAGGCCGGCGTCGACGTGGTCGCGGCTGCCGACGGCAAGGTTCTGCGCACCCGCGACGGCATGGAGGACATCTCCATCACGGGGCGCGGCCGTGAGAACGTCGAGAACACGGAATGCGGCAACGGAGCCGTGGTCGACCACGGCAACGGTTGGGAGACCCAATACTGCCACTTGGCCAAAGGCAGCCTTCGCGTGAAATCGGGCGACGTACTGAGGGCGGGCGATCCGATCGGCCGCATCGGCCTGTCCGGCATGACCGAGTTTCCGCATCTGCACTTCACCGTTCGCAAGGACGGCCAGGTGGTCGATCCCTTCGTTTCCGGACCGCCCTCGAAATCCTGCGACAGCCGGGGCGGTTCCTCCCTATGGGACGAATCCTTGAGATCCTCTCTCGCCTATCAGGCGGGCAGCGTGCTGAACAAAGGCTTTGCCCCGGGTCCGGTGACGATGGAGGCCATCGAATCGGGTACAGCGGAGAAGAATGCCCCGACCACCGCCTCCCCTGCCCTCGTGGCCTATGTGCGCGCCATCGGTCTCAGAGGCGGCGACGTGCAGACGCTGACCCTGTTCGACAGGGATGGGGAACCGGTGGCTCAGAACAAGACTCCGCCGCTCGACCGCAACAAGGCGCAGTGGATGATGTTTGCGGGCTTCAGGCCACCCCCGGGCGGTTTTCGCCCGGGCCTCTACCGCGCGGTCTATCGCGTTGAGCGGGAGGGCAAGCCCGTGATCGAACAGGCGTTCGGGATCGCCCTGAGACCCTGATCACTCACCCAGGCGCAGCGCCGCCGCCGCTCCCACCGTTCCGACCACGGCGGAGACCAGCGACAGCGCAACAAGGATGAGGAAGGGCGTCGCGAAGGGAATCGTGCCGCCCAAGGCCGCATTCGCCGCAGAGACCCCGAAGATCAGGGTGGGGATCATGAAGGGCAGCACCAGGATCGCGAGGATCAGGCCGCCGCGCCGCAGGGAAGCGGTGAGCGCCGCTCCCACCGCGCCGATGAAGGCGAGCGCGGGTGTGCCGACGAGCAGGGTCGCCACCATGGCGAGCATGCCCTCGGGCGAGAGCGCCACCAGCAGGCCGAAGAGGGGCGTGGCGATGGCGAGCGGAAGGCCGGTCGTCAGCCAATAGGCGATGACCTTGGCGAGCACGATCAGTTCCAGCGGCGCGGGCGAGAGGCGAAGCAATTCGAGGGATCCGTCCTCCTGATCCGCCTGGAACAGCCGGTCGAGGCCGATCAGGGTCGCGAGCAGGGCCGCAATCCAGAGAATCGCCGGGCCGATTCGCGACAGGAGGTTGAGGTCGGGGCCGAGCGCGAAGGGAATCAGCGTCACGATCATCAGGAAGAAGATGAGCCCCATGACGCCCGATCCGCCCACGCGGGCTGCGAGCTTCAGGTCGCGGACGAGGAGCGCGCGGAAGGAACGGATCACGAAATGTTTCCCCCGGCGCGTATCGGTGAGCGCTCGATCCGGATCTCCTTCGCCTCCGACAGGAACAGGGGCGAATGGGTGGTGGCGGCGATCATGCCGCCCGTGGAGCGGTGATTCTCCAGGAGCTGGCGCAGGGCTTCCTGCGAGGCGGTGTCGAGAGCGGAGGTCGGTTCGTCGAGGAGCCAGAGCGGACGATGCGCCACGAGCAGGCGGGCGAGCGCCACGCGATGCCGCTGCCCTGCCGAGAGATAGGCGACCGGCAGCCGGGCCGCATGGGCGAGCCCCACCGCCTCCAGCGCCTCGGCCGCGGACAGGGCCGAATGCCCGAGGAACTCCCGGGCGAAATCCAGGTTCTCCCGGGCCGTCAGCGCGCTCTTGAGGGCGTCCCGGTGGCCGACATAGTGAAGGCATTCGGGCAGGCTGCGCTCGCCCGCTCCCTCCCAGAGGATCCGTCCGCCTGCGGGCGTGAGCCGCCCCGCCAGAAGCTCCAGCAAGGTGGACTTTCCGGCCCCGTTGCGGCCGGTGATCACGAGAGCCTCGCCGGGCAGTAGGGTGAAGGACACGCCGTCGAAGATCCGCCGACCGCCCCGGTCGCAGGCCAAATTGTTAACGCTCAGACGCAAACCCTGCCCCAAACTCTAAGACCCCTGCCCTCATTGCACCCCAGAATGGTTCTAAACCGTGTAGCGGGATGGTTGGAAATGATCTATAGCACCCTCGGCTGCGCCGCGCGCCAAGGCGTCCAATCCGCCTCGCGCGCTTCTCCCTGTCCGGGCGCCCCCGGAGCGGCGCGCGCATATCGCGCTTTCGGCCGAACACATGTTCGTAACCCAAATGCACGCGAGGATTCGCCGTGACGCTCAATAACAGCTTCAATGCCCGCCAGACCCTCCAGGTCGGCGATAAGACATACACCTATTATTCCCTTGTCGAAGCCGAGAAGAACGGCCTCAAAGGCGCCTCGCAGCTGCCCTTCTCCATGAAGGTGCTGCTCGAGAACCTGCTCCGCTACGAGGACGGCCGCACGGTCACCAAGGCGGATATCGAGGCCGTGGCCGCCTGGCTCGACAACAAGGGCAAGGACGAGAAGGAAATCGCCTATCGGCCCGCCCGCGTCCTGATGCAGGACTTCACCGGCGTTCCGGCGGTGGTGGATCTCGCCGCCATGCGCGACGCCATGAAGAATCTCGGCGGCGACCCGCGCAAGATCAACCCGCTGGTCCCCGTCGATCTCGTGATCGACCACTCGGTGATCGTGGACGAGTTCGGCACGCCGAAGGCCTTCAACCGCAACGTCGAGCTCGAGTACCAGCGCAACGGCGAGCGTTACCGCTTCCTCAAGTGGGGCCAGACCGCGTTCGAGAACTTCTCGGTCGTTCCCCCCGGCACCGGCATCTGCCACCAGGTGAACCTGGAATTCCTCTCGCAGGCCGTCTGGACCCGCGTGGACACGGCGACCGGTGAGGAAGTGGCCTATCCGGACACCCTGGTCGGCACCGATTCGCACACCACCATGGTCAACGGCCTCGCCGTTCTCGGCTGGGGCGTGGGCGGCATCGAGGCCGAGGCCGCCATGCTCGGCCAGCCGGTGTCCATGCTGATCCCCGAAGTCATCGGCTTCAAGCTCACCGGCAAGCTGAAGGAAGGCGTCACCGCCACCGACCTGGTGCTCACCGTCACCCAGATGCTGCGCAAGAAGGGCGTGGTCGGAAAGTTCGTGGAGTTCTACGGCCCCGGCCTCAATGACATGTCCGTCGCCGACCGCGCGACGATCGGCAACATGGCTCCCGAATACGGCGCGACCTGCGGCTTCTTCCCGATCGACCAGAAGACCGTCGACTATCTCAGGACCACCAGCCGCACGGACGAGCGCGTGGCCCTCGTCGAGGCCTATGCCAAGGCCCAGGGCATGTGGCGCACGGCCGAGACCCCGGACCCGGTCTTCACCGACACCCTCGAGCTCGACCTCGGCGAGGTGGTTCCCTCCCTCGCCGGCCCCAAGCGTCCGCAGGACCGGGTCACTCTCGACACCTCCAAGACCGAGTTCCTCGGCGCCATGGAGAAGGAGTTCCGCAAGGCCGGAGAGATGGGCAAGCGCGTGAGCGTGGAGGACGCCAAT
>DASRWK010000475.1:0-1677 GCA_035776715.1 Microvirga sp. | reverse complement strand
TTCACCGAGAGCAGGATCAGCTCGATGGACATCAGGATGACGATGACGTTCTTCCGGTTGATGAAGATGCCGAACACGCCGAGCGTGAAGAGCACGGCGGCGACCGTGAGATAATGGCCCAGTCCGATAACCATCGCGTGTCTCCTTAGATGCCCTGGCGGAACGGAACTTTCCGAACCTGGACGGCGGTTTCCTGAGTACGGGCGTTCTGCATCGAAATGTCCTGGCGGCGCACGCCCACGCGCTCCCGCAGCGTGAGCACGATGGCGCCGATCATGGCCACCAGCAGGATCAGCCCGGCCGTCTGGAAGAAGTAGAAATAGCGGGTGTAGAGCACCTGCCCGAGGGCTTCCGTGTTGGTCATCACGTCCGGCGCCGGGATCGGCACCGCCGGCGCCCGCATGAGGCCGGGATCGACCACATAGGCGCTCACCACGAAGATGAGTTCGATCAGGAGCACGATCCCGATCAGCGCGCCGAAGGGCAGGTATTGCAGGAAGCCCTGGCGAAGCGCCGCGAAGTCCACGTCGAGCATCATGACGACGAAGAGGAAGAGCACCGCGACCGCGCCCACGTAGACGATGACGAGGATCATCGCGAGGAACTCGGCTCCCATCATCAGGAACAGGCCCGCCGCGTTGACGAAGGCCAGGATGAGGAAAAGCACCGATTGCACGGGATTGCGCGAGGCGATCACCATGAAACCGGAAGCGATCGTAATCGTCGCGAAAAGATAGAAGAAGGCGGCGGTAACCGTCATGCTCAAACACAAGCCGCCCCGAGAGCGGCCCCTTCCGACGTGGCCATGAGATCCCGATGGGAATCCGATGGCCTGTCTATAAATTCCGAATCCGGAGGGAACAACCCGCCGGAGGTGCATGCCCCTCCCCTTTGTCGGGAAAGAAGCGTGGAGCTGGGCCACTTAGTGGGATCAGCCCCGAATTTCTCAGTCTCTTCGTCAGCAGCGAGTCGGGAATCCGCCTCACCGCAAAACGCCCGCCTTAACGGTAAGGCGCGGTCTTCGCGATGTTCCTCGCGATCTCACGCTCCCAGCGCTCACCATTCTCAAGCAGCTTGGCCTTGTCGTAGAGGAGCTCCTCGCGGGTCTCCACGGAGAACTCGAAGTTCGGGCCCTCAACGATCGCGTCCACCGGGCAGGCCTCCTGGCACATGCCGCAATAGATGCACTTCACCATGTCGATGTCGTAGCGGGTCGTGCGGCGGGTGCCGTCGTTGCGGCGTGGGCCAGCCTCGATGGTGATCGCCTGGGCCGGGCAGATCGCCTCGCACAGCTTGCAGGCGATGCAGCGCTCCTCCCCATTGGGGTAGCGGCGCAACGCATGCTCTCCCCGGAAGCGAGGCCCCCGGTGACCCATTTCGAAGGGATAGTTGAGCGTGGCCTTCGGCTTGAAGAAGTATTTCGTCGTCAGGATGAAGCCTGCCACGAATTCCTTGAGCAGAAGGGCGTTGAAGAATTGACCGATCTTCATGTCGATCTCCTTAGCGCATGCCCGGCGCGTTGCCGGTCGCCATCAGCACGCCCGCCACAATGACGACCATGGCCAGCGAGAGGGGAAGAAATACCTTCCAGCCCAACCGCATGAGCTGATCGTACCGATAGCGTGGCACCAGAGCCTTCACCATGGCGATGAGGATGAAGAGGAAGCTCGCCTTCAG
>DASRWK010000474.1:0-11918 GCA_035776715.1 Microvirga sp. | reverse complement strand
AACAATGTGCTATCGTTGCAATGAGCTCTTGCAAATCTGCATTTTCCCCAAGGTAATTTGGCGAATTAGCAGATAGATTCGCTAAGAGGGCATAGATTGAAACGGAATAACGGGTCAGAAACTGCCAAGTTTTCCGTCATTCATCATTTCGAGCAGACCTCGCAGAGGCCGCGTATCTCAACGGTAACCTTCTTTGAACAGAAGGAATGATCGTCACCCCATTGGGCCAGCCGCTCATTGATGCTCGGATCGCTGAATTCCGTGACGAGGCCACAATTCTCACAGATGGCAAAGGCCGCCATCTCGTGGTGGTGGGGGTGCTTGCACGCTACATAAGCGTTGAGGCTTTCAAGCCGGTGGGCCAACCCTTTCTCAATGAGCTTGTCGAGAGAGCGATAGACTGTCGGAGGCGTGACGGCTCCCTTGGCTCGCAGCTTGTCGAGCACCTCATAGGCCGAAAGAGGATTCTGGGCCGCGCTCAGTATTCGGTGAACGCGCTTTTGCGTGTCGTTCAACTCCTCAAGGGCATGATGGTGGTGGTTCGCTGCCATGACAGGATCGACTTTCGAAGAAGGCTTGGTCAACCCTATACGTCATAATTATGGTGATGATTTCAAGGCAGGAGTCACCAGCCTGTGCCCAAAAGGCACAGGCCTACTCACATATCCCGCTGCCCCTCAGCGGCCGAACGGCACTCTTCAGCGCTGAATCAGATCTCCACCCAGGCAGCCTTCTCGTCAGAGGATCGAACCGCCGCTTCGATGAAGCGGACACCCCGCAATCCGTGCTCGATGGTGGGGACCTGGAGCGAGAAGGGGTCGGGATCGCGCCCTTCCAATCGCGCGACGATTTGCTCCGCCACATCGGTATAGAGCTGGGCAAAGCCCTCCAGGTAGCCTTCTGGATGCCCGCCCGGAATGCGTGAGGCCGCCCGCGACACCTCGTTTGCGCCATATCCGTTGCGGCGGATCATTCGCGGCGGTTCGCCGAGGGGGGCGAGCAGCAGAACATTCGGGTTCTCCTGGTCCCATTCGAGACCCGCCTTCTCGCCATAGAGGCGAATCCGCAAGCCGTTCTCCAGTCCCGCCGCAACCTGACTGCACCAGAGCATACCCTTCGCGCCGGACGCAAAGCGCAGCATCATATGAGCATTGTCATCGAGCCTGCGCCCTTGCACGAAGGTGTGGAGCTCGGCCGAGAGCGAGGTCACCTCATCGCCGGTGATGAACTCGGCCAGATTGAACGCGTGGGTGCCGATATCGCCCACGGCACCCGCAGGGCCCGACCGGGCAGGGTCGGTGCGCCACTCGGCCTGCTTGCTGCCGGTTTCCTCGACCCTCGTCGCAAGCCAGTCCTGCGCATACTCCACCTGCACGACACGGATGGCGCCGAGCGCCCCTTCGGCCACCATGGATCGGGCCTGCCGCACCAGCGGATAGCCGGTGTAGTTGTGCGTGACGGCGAAGATCAGCCCCGACTCGCGGGCCAGTTGCGCGAGCCTGTCGGCCTCCTGGCGGGTCGTGGTCAGGGGCTTGTCGCAGATCACGTGAATTCCCGCCTTGAGAAAGGCTTCGGCCGCAGGGGCATGAGCATGGTTCGGGGTCACGATGGCCACCGCATCGATGCCGTCCTCCCGCTCCCCCTCGCGCTGCGCCATGTCTTGGAATGTGCTGTAAATGCGGTCCGGGAGAAGGAGCAGATCCTCGCCCGACAGTCGGGCCCGCTCCGGGTCGGACGAGAGCGCGCCGGCCGCCAGTTCCCAACGGTCGTCGAGCCGGGCAGCGATGCGATGCACTGCGCCGATAAAGGCGCCACGTCCGCCGCCGACCATGCCCAGGCGGAGACGGCGGTTGATCTTCTCGTTGCGAGATCCTGCGATGGTCATGGCCGGTATCCCTTTCAAGCGGCGTCGATGCCGAGCAGGCGGCGGTTCGCCGCCTCGTCGGTTCCGCCCGCGGCGAAATCATCGAATGCCTTGTCCGTGACGCGAATGATGTGTGACCGGATGAACTCCGCACCCTCCCGCGCGCCGTCCTCGGGATGCTTCAGGGCGCATTCCCACTCGAGAACCGCCCAGGAATCGTAGTCGTACTGCGCGAGTTTGGAGAAGATGGCGTTGAAATCCACTTGGCCGTCGCCGAGGGATCGGAAGCGGCCTGCGCGGTTGATCCAGCTTTCATACCCGCCATAGACGCCGACGCGCCCGGTCGGATTGAACTCCGCATCCTTGGCGTGGAAGGCCTTGATGCGTTCATGGTAGAGATCGATGAAGGCGACATAGTCGAGCTGCTGCAGCAGGAAGTGACTTGGATCGTAGTTGATGCAGGCGCGCCTGTGTCCGCCGACGACATCGACGAAGCGCTCAAAGGTCGCGCCGTCATGAATGTCCTCGCCCGGATGAATCTCGTAACAGACATGGCAATCCGCATCCTCGTAGGCATCGAGGATAGGCCGCCAGCGCCGCCCCAGCTCCTCGAAGGCGGTCTCGATGAGACCGGCCGGACGCTGCGGCCAGGGATACACGAAGGGCCAGGCAAGCGCACCGGAGAAGGTGACGCTCGCCTTCAGACCGAGGCGTCGCGACGCCTGAGCCGCCATCAGCATCTGCTCGACGGCCCAGGCCTGCCGCGCCTTGGGATTGCCGCGTACCTCTGGGGCCGCGAACCCCTCGAAGACCTCGTCGAAGGCCGGGTGAGCGGCCACGAGCTGGCCCTGGAGATGCGTGGAGAGCTCCGTGATCTCCAGACCGTGGGAGCGGGCGATGCCCTGAACCTCGTCGCAATAGGCATCCGACTCGGAGGCTTTCTTCAAGTCGAAAAGGCGTGCGTCCCAGGTTGGAATCTGAACGCCTCTATAGCCGAGAGAGGCGGCCCAGCGGCAGATGGAGTCGAGTGAGTTGAACGGCGCTTCATCGCCGGCGAATTGAGCGAGGAAGAGGCCGGGGCCCTTCATGGTCTTCATGGGTGAACTCCCGAGATGCGACTGCGAAAGAAAGCGTACCAGGCAATGGGAAGCCTCTCGATACCGAAGGCAGCTTGCCGTTGCCTCGCCCCTCTTCGAGGAGGGGCGAGGGCGCATCCGTCAGAACGGCGAGTCGGGGAAGTAATGCTCCTGGGCGTTGTCCTTCGTGATCAGCTGGGCATCGAGCGTGTAGGTGCCGCGCATGGGTGCGTTGGTATAGAAATGCGCAGCGGTGACGCCCATCGCGGTAGAGATCATGGAGGGCGGATAGGACACGTTGGCGGGGATCATCTCGTCACCGTCCATGACCTTCTTGATCATGTCCTTCATGCCCGCGCCACCGAGCACGAACTTGATGTCCTCGCGCTTGGCCTGCCGGATCGCTTCCAAGACGCCGAGCGCCATGTCGTCGTCGGATGCCCACACCGCGTCGATCTTCGGGTGCTTGGAGAGGAAGTCCTGCATCACCTTGAAGGCGTCGTCACGGTTCCAATTGGCGTATTGCTTATCGATGACCTTCACGCCCGAACCTTCGAGTGCCTTCTCGAAGTTGGACACGCGCTCCTCGTCGATCACGGTCGGGATGCCGCGAAACACGACGACGTTGCCTTCCTTCAGGTTGTCGACGAAGTACTTGCCCGCGACCCGGCCGAACTCCGCATTGTTGCCGGCAACGTAGATGTCCTGGATCGACGGATCCTTCAGGCCGCGGTCGACGACGGTAACGAAGGTTCCGCGCTTCTTCACCTCGCGAACCGGGTCTGTCAGCTCGTCCGAGTTGAAGGGCAGGACGACCAGGGCGTCGACCCTCTGGGCCATCAGGTCGTCGAGCGCGTTCGCCTGGGCCGCGCCGTCGGGCGAGGTCTTCACGATCACCTTCAGGCCGGGATAGCCCTTCTCGAGTTGCTTGGCGGTTTCCTGGGCGTGATAGACCACGCCACCGGTCCAGCCGTGAGTGGCGGCCGGAATTGAAACGGCGATCGTCACGTTCTTCTGCTGCGCCGTCGCGCCGGTCGCCACACCGGCCATCAGACCGGTTGCGAGAGCGACCTTCAGAAGTGCTGCTTTCATCTGCTCCTCCCTGGAGGTGTTGGTTTTTGAGTCCTTGTCCATTTATCCGGTGGTTTCACCCCGGTTTCATCGCCCACGGTGGACAGACCGCTGCACAAGCATGGCGATAATGATGATGGCGCCTTGAACCGCGCCAACGAGGAACTCGGAGACGAAGTTGGACAGCACCATGATATTGGCGACAAGTTCGAGGATCACCGCGCCGACCACGGTGCCCCAGACGCGGCCGACGCCGCCCTTGAGCGCCGTGCCGCCGATGACCACGGCGGTGATCGCCTGCAGCTCCCAGAGCAGGCCGGTGGTCGGCGTGGCGGAGCCGAGACGCGGCACGTAGACCAGCACCGCGATGCCGACGCAGATGCCCTGGATAACGTAGGTGAGCGTGCGTACGCGCCAGATCGGCACCCCGGAATAACGCGCCACATCCTCGTTCGAGCCCAGTGCCACCACGTGGCGGCCGAAGGAGGTGCGATAAAGGATCAGAGCGCCGATCGCAGCCACAACGAGGAATGCAATGATCGGCACCGGAATGCCGAACACGCTGCCGAAATAAACGGGCCGATAGAGTTCGCGCAGCTCGAAGTTGCGCAGGGTGATTGTGCCGCCGGCCGCCAGCCAGACCACCAGCGAACGGAAGATGCCCATGGTGCCGAGCGTGACGATGAACGGCTCGATGCGCCCGAAGGTAACGATGAGTCCGTTCGCCAAGCCGCACATGGCGCCAAGCGCAAGAGCCGCCAGCATACCGATAGCGAGGGTGCTCATATCGGCGCCGCCGAGAGAATTCAGCGTGAGGATCATGACGCCTGCGGTCAGTGCCGCCATGGATCCGACCGAAAGATCGAGACCTCCGGCGGAGATCACGAAGGTGGCGCCGACCGCAATGATGGCGATGAAGGCGGATCGGGTGACGACGTTGAGAATGTTCGAAGCCGTCAGGAAGTCGGGGTTGATCAGGGCTCCCGCAATGGCCAGAGCGACGAGCGCGATAAAAGGCGAGAGCGCCCGCAGGTCGATCGTGAACTTGCGCCTCTCGGCGCCGCGGCGAAGCACGGTTTCGGTCATGCGTGGCCTGCGGCGATTTCCGCCGCCCTTTCTTCATGGACGCCAGTGGCGAGGTAGACGATGGAATCTTCGGAGAGGTCGGCCTGGGAGACTTCACCTGCCACATGGCCGTTGCGCATCACGATGACCCGATGACACAGGCCTATCAGTTCCTGCATCTCGGAAGAGATGACGATGATGGAAAGGCCCTCTTCGGCAAGTTGCGCGATGAATCGGTAGATTTGCTCTTTAGTGCCGATATCGACCCCCCGGGTCGGTTCGTCGATGATGATGATGCGAGGATTAAGCATCATCATCTTGGCCAGCAGAAGCTTCTGCTGATTGCCGCCGGAGAGCTGACCCGCCAGGAGATCCCGGTCCCGGGTGCGGATGTCGAAATTCTTGATCGCTTCGTCGAGCGCCACTTCCTCCGCGCCGACATCGATGAACGGGCCACGGCTGAACCTTCCGAGTGCGGCAAGCGATAGATTGACCCTCAGGTTCTGTTGCAGCAGCAGCCCTTTGCCCTTGCGATCCTCGGAGAGATAGACGATGCCTGCGGCCATGGCGTCGCGCGCATCGCGGAAGTGCACGCTCTCGCCGCGGAGCGTGATCCTGCCCTGGCTCGGGCGCAGTCCCACGAGGCCCTCGAAAAGCTCCGTGCGGCCAGCGCCGATCAACCCGCCGAACCCGAGGATCTCGCCGCGCCTCAACGTGAAGGAGGCCTTCTCCACATAGCCTGGGACGGCCATGTCGTGCACGGACAGAATGACATGTTCGGATATCGTGGAGGGCTTGTCGGGATAGAGCTTCGACATGTCGCGTCCGACCATCAGGCGGGCCATTTCGAGGGGCTCCAGGCCCTCGATGTCACGCGTCGCGATGTGCCGGCCGTCGCGCAGAACCGTCACCCGATCAGCAACGGCTTTCACCTCATTGAGGCGATGGGAGATATAGAGCACCGCGACCCCGTGAGAGCGCAGCTTGCGAATGATGGCGAAAAGGCTCTCCGCCTCGACCGGCGTGAGAACGGCAGTCGGTTCGTCGAAGGCCACGACTTTGTGCGGTACCAGCAGGGCGCGGGCGATTTGCACGAGTTGACGGTCGGCGATCGAGAGGCGCCGGACCTCGCAGTCCGGGTCGATCCGCGTGCCGAGTTCTGCCAGGATGCCCCGCGTGCGTTCGCGCATGATCCTATCGTTCACGAGACCGAAACGTTTGATCTCGCGACCGAGAAAGAGATTCTGCGCCACCGTCAGGTCTTCTGCCAGCAGAATTTCCTGATGCACGAGCACGATGCCGTGGCTTTCGGCGTCCACGGGGCCCGAAAAGGTGATCGGCTGCCCGCCGAGGTAAAGACTGCCTTTGGTCGGAGCGATATGGCCGGAGAGGATGCGCATGAGAGTCGACTTGCCGGCACCGTTCTCACCAATGACGGCATGAACCTCTCCAGGCCGCAAATCGAGTGAAATGCCGCTCAGGACTTCGATCGGCCCGAAGGATTTGGAAATGTTCTCTGCGCGAAGAACGGAATCCATGCGCGGCTCCGGATAGGCGACGCCGTTCGCTGGCGATGTCACGGCAGCGTCGGTGTAACGTTCACAAGGGGGCGGTCAGCGGGATAGGATGGATTCTGACATTCGTTTCCTCCGGCTTGGCAACTCATCCTCTGGCGGGACTTGAATGATCGATCTAGGACCATGCCGATCTTTGGCAATGTCGCCGTGTAATCGATTACATCAGAACTTTACCGCAACGGCGGCTTCTGTCAAACAGAACCAAGGTAGGGGAGGATCATGGACGAAAGCGGGCCTTCAGGCAGACCGGACGAGGACGGTGCTCCCAGCAGCCGAGCGGTGCGAATTCAGGATGTGGCGAGGCTCGCCGATGTCTCGACCGCCACCGTGAGCCGTGCGCTGGCATCGCCCGAGCGGGTATCGCCGGAGGCGCGGGCACGTGTGCTCGAAGCTATTGCCAAGACCGGCTACGTGCCCAACCCTGCCGCGCGGTCGCTCCGCTCTCAGAAAACCTATATGGTGCTCGTCGTCCTGCCGGACCTGTCGAACACCTTCTTCTCCAAGATCCTGCGCGGCATTGAGGAGAGGTTGTTCGAGGCGGGTTACGGCATGATCATCAGCGATCTCGACGGTTCGCCCGAGAAGGAGGCGCATTTCGCAGCGTTCACGGCAGCAGGCCGCGTTGACGGCGCCATCCTTCTCAACGGCCACCTGTTCGGGCAGAGCCGCGATGGCGAGGGCACGCCCGCCAAGACAGGTATTCCGCTGGTCGCTCTCTGTGAGGCAATTCCCTCAGCCGATATTCCGCAGATCGAGATCGACAACCGCGCTGCCGCGAGCGGCATGACGCAGCATCTCGCCTCCTTGGGCCACCGGAGCATCGCTTATGTGAGCGGGCCGCCGAACAACATCTTGGAACGGGAGCGCTTCCTCGGATATCAGGAGGGTTTGAAGGCGTCCGGACTCCCCTTCGATCCGGCACTGGTGCTCGCGGGGGACTACACCATCGCGTCCGGAATGAGGGCGGGGCAGGATCTGGTGGCCCGTTCAACGCGCCCGACGGCCGTATTCTGCACCAGCGACGAGATGGCGATCGGTTTGATGCGTACGCTGTTGTCCGCCGGGCTGAGGGTGCCGGAAGATATTTCCGTGGCGGGGTTCGACGATATCGAGTTCGCTGCCGTCGCGGAACCTGCGCTGACCACGATCCGTCAGCCGCGACGGGAACTGGGGCAGACGGCAGCTGCCGTTCTTGTCGATCTCCTGCAAGGTCGTCCGTCGCCCAAGCGCATTCGCCTCGAAACGGAACTCGTTCTCCGGGATAGCGTCGCGCCGCCTCAGAACATGGAGAATGCGCCGGCGAAGACCACTAGGACGAGTGCGATAAAGCCGACATAAGCATAAAGCGCTTTGCGCGAGTGCTGATGGGCGTAGCTGTCCTTGTCCGCACCGTTCTTCCAGCGGTCCGCGCCTTCCTGATGACGGGCCAGGTCCACCTGGTCTGGTCGCGGCGAAAAGCCGGCGGCTTCGTCATCGGTGCCGAGGGGGGACAATCCGGGGTCGAACACCTCGTTCTTGTCGCCCGTCCGACCGCTGTTGATGTCACCCTTCAGCTGCGCCGAGGTCGAGCCCGCATTCGTGGGCGGCGCATCCACCGGCTTGATGGTGTGCGTCCGTGGAATGTCGGTGTGATTGGGGTCGTCTGAGCGGGTGGACATCGAAACTCTCCCGGAAGCTCCATTGATGGGGAAACCATCGGAATCGAGCGAGGTTCCTGGGAGGCGGCCCTGGGAGCGACTGATTCAAGAGCCAAGAAAAAAGGCCGCTGGTGACAGCGGCCCGAAGTTTAGGGAGGAAACGCCCAAGAAGGGCAGCGGCACTGCGACGCCAATCGCCGTGCTGCACTGCGATATGTAAAGGCTGCCCAGAGAGATCGCAAGGCTAAAAGGTCAGCATCGTTGCCCAATTTTTCGCCTCCTCGGGAAGCTCGGCCGGTCGGGGACCTTGGCCTCCTAGAAAAGTGCAGGCAGACTTGGCACGAGTGATCGCAATCGATGCAACATGGATGCATGAATGGCCGCGATGCCCAAGCTGAACTCCGTTCTCGAGACAGCCCTGTATGTGGAGGATCTGGAGCGGTCCAAGGCCTTCTATGAAGGTGAACTCGGATTGCCCCTCCTGCTCGAAAATCGGCGCATGTGCGCCTTCGACGTAGGCGGCAGAAGCGTCCTGCTCCTTTTCCTGCGCGGAGGATCGGCGCAAGATATGACGACACCGGGAGGAACCATTCCCGGTCACGACGGGCACGGCCCGCTTCACATGGCTTTTGCCATTTCGGCCGGGGAACTGCCAGCCTGGGAAGAAAGGCTGCGCGAGCGCCAGATCCCGATCGTCAGCAGGGTGACCTGGTCGCGCGGCGGCACAAGTGTCTATTTCCACGACCCGGACGGGCACGTGCTGGAACTGGCGACCCCCGGGCTTTGGGCGACCTATTGATCGCCCGATCCGGATTGGAGGAGCGTCAGGTGATGACGCTCGGTTCGTTGCGGCCGGTCCGCGAGGCAATCTCCGCGATGGCGTTCGCGGCCTCGATCACAGGCGCCAAGACCTCCGCCGTCGGTAGGCTGTGACGGTCCGGGTTCGGCTCGAAGCGCTCGAGGTAGACGCGCAGGGTCGCTCCCGAGGTGCCGGTGCCCGACAGGCGGAACACGGCGCGGGCATCTTCCCGGAACAGGATGCGGATACCCTGTTTCGGCGTCACGGATCCATCGACTGGATCCGTATAGGCGAAGTCGTCGCATTCCTGCACCGTCAGCTCCCCGAAGCGCTGGCCAGGAAGGTTCGCGAGCTTGGCGCGCAGGGCATCCATCAACTCGTTCGCTGGAGCGGTATCG
This sequence comes from Microvirga sp., assembly GCA_035776715.1. Lineage (GTDB taxonomy): Bacteria > Pseudomonadota > Alphaproteobacteria > Rhizobiales > Beijerinckiaceae > Microvirga. The sequence continues at coordinate 2,431 of DASRWK010000474.1, read as the reverse complement.
AGCTCCTCGTAGTCGTGACGGGTGTAGTAGTCGCGCCCATACGTAGCCCAATGCTCGCGTACGATCTGGTCCGCAGGTTTCTTCGTGACCGCCAGGATATTGAGCCAGAGCAGCACCGCCCAGAGGCCGTCCTTCTCCCGGATGTGATTGGAGCCGGTGCCCGCGCTTTCCTCGCCGCAGATCGTGATCAGGCCCGCATCGAGAAGGTTCGCGAAGAACTTCCAGCCGGTGGGCGTCTCAAAGAAATTGATCCCGAGTTTCTTCGCCACGCGGTCGGCTGCGCGGCTCGTCGGCATGGATCGCGCCACGCCTGAAAGGCCCTGTGCGTATCCCGGGGCCAGATGCGCATGATTCGTGAGAATCGCAAGGCTGTCGCTCGGCGTCACGAAGAGCCCGCGGGCCACGATCATGTTGCGGTCGCCGTCGCCATCGGAGGCAGCGCCGAAATCCGGCGCATCCGGACCCATCATCAGCTCCATCAGGTCATGGGCATGGACCGGGTTCGGATCGGGGTGGTGACCGCCGAAATCCGGTTTCGGCTCGCCGTTGACCACGGTGCCGGCCGGTGCGCCGAGGCGGCCTTCGAGAATGGCCTTGGCATAGGGGCCCGTGATGGCGTTGAGCGCATCGAACCGCATGCGAAAGCCCGAGCGGAAGAGCTCGCGGATGGCATCCAAGTCGAGGAGGCTCTCCATCAGCTCCACATAGTCCGCCACCGGATCGATCACCTGAACGATGGTGTCGCCGATCTTGGTTTCGCCGATGCGGGCGAGGTCTACGTCCGCTCCCTCGACGATCTTGTATTCGGTGAGTGCGCTCGCGCGCTTGAATACGGCTTCCGTAAAGGATTCCGGTGCGGGTCCGCCATGGGACATGTTGAACTTGATGCCAAAATCGCCATCGGGGCCGCCAGGATTGTGACTTGCCGAGAGAACGAGGCCGCCAATGGCCTTGTGCTTGCGGATCACGCAAGAGGCAGCAGGGGTGGACAGCAGCCCCTTCTGCCCGACGAGGATGCGCCCAAAACCGTTGGCGGCCGCCATCCTGAGCGCGATCTGCACCACCGCTTCGTTGAAGAAGCGCCCGTCGCCGCCGATGACGAGGGTCGAACCTTCGGCCTCTTCCACATTGTCGAAGATCGCCTGGATGAAGTTCTCCACATAGCGCGGCTGCTGGAAAACCTTCACCTTCTTGCGCAACCCTGATGTGCCGGGGCGCTGATCGGGGAACGGTGTTGTCGGAACGCGGGTGATCGCCATCGGTGCTTGCCACTTCCTCAAATCGGTTTTGGGCCGCCTGATCTTTGAAGTCTTCCGGCCCTGAAAAAGGGGTTCAGGAAGCCATTCTAGGGTCGCACAGGTGAGATGCCACTGCCGGTATGAAGGTAAGATGAAGATCCTATGGTTGGAACGGGGTGGCCCTTCTGGCGAATAACATGGTTAAAATCGCCAGGACCTCCCAGCCTCCAGCCCCTGACAATTTGCCCGGTGCGGGCCTCTCGTCCGCAGGAGCGACCCGTGCCATAAGGCGGCCGCAACTGTCTTAGGCCAAGGTCCATGATTCGCGTCGAGAACGTCAGCAAGCAGAACAGCCACCGGATCCTCTTCATCGAGGCTTCTGCGACCCTCCAGAAGGGGGAGAAGGTCGGTCTGGTCGGCCCCAACGGCGCGGGCAAGACGACGCTCTTCCGGATGATCACCAAGGAAGAGCAGCCGGACGAGGGTCAAGTCTCCGTCGATCGCGGCGTGACCATCGGCTATTTCAGCCAGGATGTCGGCGAGATGGCAGGCCGCAGCGCCGTGGCCGAGGCGATGAACGGGGCGGGCCCGGTCAGCGAAGTGGCAGCCGAGCTGAAGGAGCTCGAGGCCGCGATGGCGGATCCGGATCAGGCCGGAAATTTTGACGAGATCATTGCCCGGTATGGCGAGGTGCAGGCGCGCTACGAGGAGCTCGACGGCTATTCCCTGGAAGGCCGCGCCCGCGAGGTGCTCGCCGGCCTCGGTTTCAGCCAGGAGATGATGGACGGCGATGTCGGAGGTTTGTCCGGAGGCTGGAAGACGCGCGTGGCGCTGGCCCGCATCCTCCTCATGCGCCCCGATGCAATGCTCCTCGACGAGCCGAGCAACCACCTCGACCTCGAAAGCCTGATCTGGCTGGAGGAGTTCCTCCGAGGCTACGAGGGCGCTCTGCTCATGACCTCGCACGACCGCGCTTTCATGAATCGGATCGTCAACAAGATCATCGAGATCGACGGTGGTTCGCTCACCACCTATTCAGGCGACTATGAGTTCTACGAGCAGCAGCGCGCGCTCAACGAGAAGCAGCAGCAGGCTCAGTTCGAACGCCAGCAGGCCATGCTTGCCAAGGAAATCAAGTTCATCGAGCGCTTTAAGGCCCGGGCCTCTCATGCGGCGCAGGTGCAGAGCCGCGT
>DASRWK010000473.1:0-4816 GCA_035776715.1 Microvirga sp. | reverse complement strand
GGAAGTGCGGCTGGACGCAGCGGCTGCGCGCTTCGTCGTCTTGGCGGCCGTCTTCTTGGCGGAAGACTTCGCCGCGCCACGGCTGGCGCTGCGGGCCGCAGGCTTGCGAGCCGCGGTCGAGCGAGCCGACGCGGTGCGGGCCGTGGACTTCTTCGCAGCCGACCGGGAGGCCGGCTTCGCAGCAGTCTTCTTCGCCGTGGTCTTCTTGGCGGCCGTCTTCTTGGCAGCGGTCCTGGTGCCGGTCGACTTCGTCGAGGACTTCGCGGCCGACTTGGCCGACGTCTTCTTCGCCGCAGTCTTCTTGGCAGCCGTCTTCTTGGCCGCGGTCTTGGTGCCGGCCGACTTCGCGCTCTTGCGAGCCGAGGACGTGCTGGCCTTCTTCGCAGTGGTCTTGGAGCCTCTCTTGGCTCCGCTGGTTTTCTTGGTGCTGGTCGCACCGGTATCACCCGTGAACAACGCTGTCAGCGGGTTCTTGTTGTCTGTCGGCATAGCCGCCTCCTTCAAGGGCCTTCGCGTGCAACCGTCACGCTTGCAAGGCAACGTCGTTATACCAAGCGGGTTCCGATTAACGGAAAGTGTAGAAAGTAGAATTCGCACTTTTTCTGTGGATACTTTGATGCCGACAGCAGCATGAACTTGCGCTTTCAGCAGGCGATAGAAGGCGCGCGATCCGACACGAAGAGTCTCTTCTTGGGACTCCTCGCCATCACTTCGGATCTACCAGACTAGTTTGCATCGCTACTTATAAGCCATTTAAAATCAATAGCTTACCCATGAGACGGTTGGTCGAGGGAATGTGCGCGGCAACCTGTGGCGCGCGCCGGAAGCGTCTTTCGTGGAGAGGAATGAATCGTGTTTTCGCCGGCGTCTTCCGAACGGTTTTAGAGGGCAAAAATTTTCATTGCTCCGCTCGGATGAAATGGCCGCCGGAGGTGGTGAAGACGCGCATGGACGCATCGCGTGACTCAAGAATCACCTCGCGGGCATCATGACGTAGCGACAAGACGACGGAGGCGCTGAATCGAGCGCGCCGGTTCACGTGCCGTCGGCACGCGGCAACCTGCCTCCGACTCGACTCTTCACGCGGTTCGCAAGGCGCGGTAAGCGAAAGGCGTCAATCATGTCCTCGTGGTCCACCTTGCCTCATCGCAATCTTCTCGCCGTCGTCGCCTGGATGTGCGGCGCGCTTCTCGCCTTCTCGGCGACCGCCGTCGCCGTCCGCGCGCTCGCGCCCGCTTTCTCGGTTTTCGAAATGCTGGCGATCCGCAACCTCGCTGGCGTTGCGGTCCTGCTCGCGCTCGCAGGAATCAAGCCGGGGCTGAGGCCCGGATTGAAGCCGCGGCGTTTCTCGCTTCATCTCACACGCAACGTCCTGCATTTCGCAGGAACCGACGGATGGACGTTCAGCCTCACGCTTCTGCCGCTCGCGACAGTTTTTGCCCTTGAGTTCACGGCGCCCGCATGGGTCGCGCTGCTGGCGATGCCGATGCTTCAGGAGCGCATGACACGGGGACGTTTGGTGGCTGTCGTGCTGGGTTTCGCAGGAGTGCTCGTCATCCTTCGTCCCGGCGTGGAAACCTTGCAGCCGGCCAGCTTTCTGATGCTGGGCGTGGCATTCTCCTTCGCGCTCGTGGCCATCATGACCAAGCGGCTGACCCGGACGGAAAGCACCTTCTCGATCCTCTTCTTCATGAACCTTCTGCAGCTTCCCATGAACCTCGCCGGCGTGGGTCGTGCCTTCTGGCTCTCCATCGAGCCGATCCATGTCCTGCCCCTCGTGGGGCTCTGTGCGGGCGGCCTGCTCTCGCATTACTGCCTGACCAATGCCTATCGCCGGGGCGATGCCACCATGGTGGTGCCGCTCGACTTCATGCGGATTCCGCTGATCGCCTTCGTCGGATGGCAACTCTATGGTGAGCCGCTCGATCCTTACGTGTTTCTCGGCAGCGCCTGCATCGTGGTGGGCCTTCTCTACAATCTGAATCGCGAGGCGAAATCGTCATGACCTGGTCGCCGCAGCAGGACGCCGCTTTGAAGGCCGTCGCCGATTGGCTCAGGCGCGGAGATCGTCCCGTCTTCCGCCTCTTCGGCTACGCGGGCACCGGCAAGACGACCCTCGCTCGCCATGTCGCCGAAGGCGTCGATGGAGAGGTGGCTTTCGGCGCCTACACGGGCAAGGCGGCCCTCGTCCTGCGCAGCAAGGGCTGCTCGGATGCATCCACCATCCATTCCATGATCTACCGCTCGCGGGAGGGTGACGAGAACGGGCCGCAATTCGTCATCAACCGGCAGAGCCAGGCGGCCAAGTCCGACCTCATCGTGATCGACGAATGCTCCATGGTCGACGAGGAGTTGGGGCGCGATCTTCTGTCCTTCGGCAAGCCGGTCCTCGTGCTCGGCGACCCGGCGCAATTGCCGCCCGTGAAGGGGGGAGGCTTCTTCACCGAGGCCGAGCCGGACGTGATGCTGACCGAAGTGCACCGGCAGGCGAAGGACAATCCGATCGTTCATCTGTCCATGAAGGTGCGGGAGGGCGGGCGGCTCGAGCCGGGCACCTATGGCGAAAGCCGCATCATCCGCCGCCGCGACATCGATGCCGCCGCCGTCATGGCGGCCGATCAGGTGCTGGTGGGACTCAACAGAACGCGCCGCCTCTACAATACGCGTCTGCGCGAACTGAACGGCTATCGCGATCCGATGCCGGCCGCGGGCGAGAAGCTCGTATGCCTGCGCAACGACAAGACGAAGGGGCTTCTCAACGGCGGCACCTGGAGCATCCAGGCGCTGCGCGGCATCCGCAACGACTTCATCCGGATGGATGTCGTGTCGGACGACGATGCGCGCCGGAGGTCCGTCGAGGTCGCGGTTCACAAAGCCTTCTTCGAGGGCACGGAGGAAGAGGTGCCCTTCGCCCTGCGCCGGGAGTCCGACGAATTCACCTACGGCTATGCTCTGACGGTCCACAAGGCCCAGGGCTCCCAATGGGACGACCTGGTGCTCTTCGACGAATCCTATGCTTTCCGCGAGCATCGCAGCCGCTGGCTCTACACGGGGCTGACCCGCGCCGCCGACAAGGTGACCGTGGTGATGTGACCGGCCGACCGGTCGGCCGGGCGGAGCCGACAACGGAACCCAGGCCAAGCTGGGCGCTTATACGTCAAGCTGAACCGTCGACGAGGCTTGCACGATGCTGAAATGGGCCCTGATCTTTCTCGTGGTGTCGCTGATCGCGGGTGCCCTGGGCTTCACGGGCGTCGCTTCGGGCGCAAAGACGATCGCCAAGATCCTGTTCGGCCTCTTCCTGCTCGCCTTCGTCCTTCTCGTGCTGCTGGCGTGGGGGGCGGGCGAGCTTATCTTTTAGTCTGAAGATTCCGCTCCGCGCAGGGGAGGCATGTCCCATCGGCATGGCGGGCCTGCGCCCAGAGCAGTGCTCTTTCCGGCTCAGGTCCTTATGACGGTGTCTCCTTTTTGCGTTTCAAGGCGCCGGGTTGAAACTTTATGTCTCTCCGGCGCGTTGAAATCTTCATTCGTGAAAGAGACGCCATGAAACGCCGCGCATTCCTCAAAGCCGCCACCATCGGTGCCGCAGCGGGAACCATCGCCAAACCGGCTATCGCCCAATCGGCTCCCGAGATCCGTTGGCGCATGACCTCCGCCTTCCCGAAATCCCTCGATACCCTTTACGGAGGCGGTGAGACCTTCGCGAAGTTCGTATCCGAGGCAACCGACGGCAAGTTCCAGATCCAGCCCTTCGCTCCGGGCGAGATCGTCGGCGCGCCGCAGGCCGCCGATGCGATCGCGGGCGGCACGGTCGAGATGGGGCACACCTGCTCGTACTACTATGTCGGCAAGGATCCGACCTTCGCCATCGGCACCAACCTGCCCTTCGGCCTGAACTCCCGCCAGACCAATGCCTGGCTCTATCACGGCGGCGGCAACGACCTGCTGAACGAGTTCTATGCCAAGCATAACCTTTACGCGCTGCCCGCCGGCAACACCGGCGCGCAGATGGGCGGCTGGTTCCGCAAGGAGATCAAGACCGTCGAGGACCTCAAGGGCCTCAAGATGCGCATCGCCGGCCTCGCCGGTCAGATCATGGCGAAGCTCGGTGTCGTGCCGCAGCAGATCGCGGGCGGCGACCTCTATCCCTCCCTCGAGCGCGGCACCATTGACGCTGCCGAGTGGGTGGCGCCTTACGACGACGACAAGCTCGGTCTCAACAAGGTCGCGCCCTACTACTACTACCCGGGCTTCTGGGAAGGCGGTCCGGCGATCCACATGTTCATCAATCTGCAGAAGTGGAACGAGCTGCCGAAGCCCTATCAGGCCGCCATGCAGGCTGCCGCGGGCTATGTGAACGTGGATACCCAGGCCAAGTACGACGCCAAGAATCCGGCGGGTCTGCGCAACCTGATCAGCAACGGCGCGCAGCTGCGTCCCTTCTCGCAGGAGATCATGGAAGCCGCCTACAAGGCCGCCAACGAGATCTATGACGAGATCTCGGCCAACAATCCCGACTTCAAGAAGATTTACGACAGCTACAAGGCCTTCCGCGGCGAGGAATATCTCTGGTTCCAGGTGGCCGAGTACGCCTACGACACCTTCATGATCCGCGCCCGCGCCCGCGGCTGATCCACGTCATGCATCAGGAAGGGCGGGCCGTTGTGCCCGCCCTTTCTCTTTCGTGAGGCTCACTGGCTCTGGAAGGCCGACGTGTCTCTTCCTGCGAGCTTGGTGGCATAATAGGCAATGGTCTGCGCATAGACCTGCGACTTGTTCCAGGCGCGGATGGCTTCGAAATTCTGTGTGCCCGGCA
>DASRWK010000472.1:0-4143 GCA_035776715.1 Microvirga sp. | reverse complement strand
AGATTGCAGGATGGTGAGGAGTTCGACGGCGGCCGGCATGCGGCCGAAGGCACTGTCGAGCGCGGCCAATGCACCATCGGGATCCGCCGTGCCGCCGAGGGCGGACAGCAGCGCCGGCGTGAGTTCGGTGAGCACCTCGCGCGCACGCGCACTCGTGATGGCGGAGCGTCGCCCGAAGTGCCAGCCGCGAACGGTCTCGGCCGCTTTCTCGGGTTCGCGGAATCCCATGCGCTGAAGGGTGGCAAGGGTCTCCGGATCGTCGCTGGCCCCGGTGAAGACCAGGCTTCCCACGTCGGAGGCGAGCTCAGGCCCCTCCTCGAAGAGCAATGCGTAATGGCCCTGCACGATCTTGGCTTGATCCGTCAGGGCTTTCGAGAAGGCCTTGAGGTTGGGATACCCGCAGAACCTGGCGAAGCGCTTGAGCTCCTCCTCATCGGAGGGAAGCCGCTGCGTCTGCTCGTCGGCCACCATCTGCAGCCGGTGCTCGATCGTCCTCAAGAAGCGATAGGCGTGGGACAGCTCGTCTCTCGCCTCAGCCGTGATCCAGCCTTCGTTGTGAAGCTCGACCAGCATGTCGAGGGTGCGTCGTCCCCGAAGCGCAGGGCGCCTGCCGCCGAACACGAGCTGCTGCGTCTGCACGAAAAACTCGATCTCGCGAATGCCCCCGCGTCCGAGCTTGATGTCGTGCCCCGCCACCGCAATCTGGTCATGCCCGCGCACCGCATGGATCTGCCGCTTCATGGCGTGCACGTCGGCGATCGAGGCAAAATCGAAATACTTGCGCCAGATGAAGGGCCGCAGCTCCTTGAGGAAGTTTTCGCCCAAGGTCAGATCGCCCGCGACCGGCCGTGCCTTGATGAAGGCCGCGCGCTCCCAGTTCTGTCCGAGCGTCTCGTAATAGACATAGGCCGACGACAGGGACATGGCGGTGGGAGTCGAACCGGGATCCGGGCGCAGGCGATAATCGACGCGATGAACGTATCCGTCCGGCGTTCGCTCCTGAAGCAGACGGGCCAGTTGCTGGGCGATGCGGGTATAGATGGTCGTCGCCTCGGCTCCTTCCTTCAGCGCCCGCGTCTCGGGATCGAAGAAGATGACCAGATCGATGTCGCTCGAATAGTTGAGCTCCCCTGCCCCGTGCTTGCCCAGCGCCAGCACGGTGATGCCCGAGCCCTCGCCCGGCGCTTCCGGGTTCTGAAGCGTGATGCGGCCGAGATCCGCGGTCTCCGTCAGGATCAGGTTCAAGCCTCCGGCAACGGAAGCATCGGCGAAGGCGGACAGAGCCTGCGTGACCTCCTCGGTGCTCCAGAGGCCGCCGATATCGGCGAGGGCGACGAGCAGCGCATGCGCGTTGCGGTTGCGCCGGAAGGCCCGCACCGCGTCGTCATGGGTCATCTCGCCTGCGCCCGCCCGGCGGAACAGGCTGGCCTGATCGTCGACGATGGAGGAATGAACGGCCTCGGGCGCTTCGAGCGCGAGCCTCGCCGTGCGGGCCGGATCGGCCAAGGCGAGCTGCCAGAGGAACGGAGAATAATCGGCCAGGGCCAGGAGGAGATCGCGAAACGGTCCCTCCTCGAGATGTGGCAGGAGGGCAGTTGCCTCCGCAACCTCGCGCGCACGCTCCATGAGGTCCGCCAGACCGGCCTCGGCCTTCTTGAGATCGGAAACGGGCGGAGCCTGCGTGAGGCGGTCGATGAGGGAGCGGTTCTGGTCCGGCACGGCCAATCCATTCATGTCCTGAGATGGCCTGAGTGTTCATGCCGCCACGCAAGAGGCAACCGAAAAGTGAGCCGTTTCCCTTCGGCTTCGGGCTCAGGCTGCGGACGGGAGGGCCGCCTGCGGCAGCGGAGCCTCCTTCAAAGGCAGGATCAGGACCACACGCAGGCCGGGCGCATTGTCCTCCAGCGCGAGGCGTCCCTCGTGAAGCCGCGCCACGGCGGCCGCAAGGCTGAGGCCGAGACCGAAGCCCGGGCGCGAGCGGGCCGTTTCCAGCCGCACGAAACGCTCCAGGACGTGACTGCGCTCCTCCTCCGGAATGCCCGGCCCGCGATCCGCCACGACGATCCTCACCTCCTGGCCGATGCGCTGGGCCGACACGGTGATCGTCTGCGAGCTGCCATCGGGGGCGGCGCCGTATTTCAGCGCATTGTCGAGGAGATTGGCCATGGCCTGGCCCAGCAGTTCGCGGCTGCCGTGGATCGGCAACCCGCTTTCGACCGCCACGTCGAGGGTGACGCCGACCTCCTCCGCCACCGCCTCGTAGAGTTCGGCCACGTCCCTCACCGCTTCCGCAGCATCGAAACCGGCCAGAGCCTCGCGGGCGTTGCCGGCCTCGAGCCGGGCGATCATGAGGAGCGCGTTGAAGATGCGGATGAGATTGTCGCTTTCCTCAATGGTGGCCTCGAGCGCGGCCTTCAGCTCGTCCTGTGTCTTGGCGGTCCGCAGCGCCTCGTCGGCCTTGTTGCGCAGGCGCGTCAAAGGCGTCTTCAGGTCGTGGGCGATGTTGTCCGAGACCTCGCGCATGCCGCGCATCAATTCGCCGATGCGATCGAGCATGTCGTTGAGGTTCTGCGCGAGACGGTCGAGTTCGTCTCCGGTCCCGGCAACCCTCAATCGTCCGTCGAGATCGCCTGCCATGATGTCGCGCGTGATGCCGGTCATGTCGTCGACGCGCTTGAGCACCCTCCGCGCGATGAACCAGCTGCCGAGGCATCCCAGAACGCCGATGAACAGCAGGGAATAGCCGATGGCCTTGTGGATGACGTCGCGCAGGCGGATGCGCTCCTCGATGTCGCGGCCGACCAGCAGACGGAATCCGCCGGGCAGGAGATAGACGCGCACCAGGGCAACATTGGGCTTCGTATCCGTCTCGTCCGTGCGGTTGTAGAGCGTCTCGAACTGCCCCACGCGATCGATCACCCCCGGAGGCAGGGCCCCGACATTGCCGACGACCCGCTCACCGACATTGGTGGTGACGAGATAGAGCGAGGCGCCCGGCGTCCGGGAGCGCCGCTCGACCACGTTCACCAGACGGCGAAGGCCGCCATTCCTGTATTGCTGGGCCAATCCGTTGATCTCGGACTCGATGGTCGAGACGAACTGATCGGTGAGGAGCTTCTCGGCGCTCCAGGCGACATAGCCCAGCGTCACGAAAGCGAAGAGCGTGAAGACGACCAGATACGCGAAGGACAGTTTGAACGCGGTGGTTCGGAAGAGTGTGCCGAGGCCGGTCATGCGCGCATGCTCATTCCTCACCCTCCACCGAACCGACCCGGACCATGTAGCCCGCGCCGCGGATGGTATGGATGAGCGGCTTGTCGAAACCCTTGTCGATCTTCGACCGCAGGCGAGAGACGTGAACGTCGATCACGTTGGTCTGAGGATCGAAGTGGTAATCCCACACATGCTCCAGCAGCATCGTGCGCGTGACGACCTGATTGGCGTTCTTCATCAGGTATTCGAGCAGCCTGAACTCGCGGGGCTGCAGCAAGATCTCCTGGCCCGAGCGCGTGACGCGGTGGGACAGCCGGTCGAGTTCGAGGTCGGCGACGCGATAGACGGTCGGCTCGGCGCTCGGAACGGAACTGCGGCGTCGCGAGAGAACTTCGACACGGGCCAGAAGCTCGGAGAAGGCATAGGGCTTCGGAAGATAATCGTCGCCGCCGGCCCGCAACCCCTTCACGCGATCATCGACCTGGCCGAGCGCGGAGAGAATGAGGACCGGCGTCTCGACCTTCTGCTCGCGCAGGGAGCGGATGAGGGAAAGGCCATCCAGCTTCGGCAGCATCCGGTCGACCACGAGCACATCGTAATCTCCCGCCTCGGCCATGGCGTAGCCGTCCAGCCCATCGACGGCGTGGTCCGCCACATGGCCCGTCTCCCGAAATGCCTTCACGAGGTAGGAGGCCGCCTCTTTGTCGTCCTCGATGATGAGAATCCGCATGGCCTATCTATAATGCAATCCAAGCCCGACGGCAGACCGGCCCTGGAGGGGGAAGGCCGGCCTGCCGCGGGCAGAAGACACCAGGTGTCGGGGGCAATCAACACTAAAGCTCTGGCGTCCTACTCCGTTTTGAAGGATCAGACGCCCTTGGGCTGGCTCGCGACCTCAAGGGTCACGGTCCGCTCCTTGCCCTCACGCCA
>DASRWK010000471.1:0-1610 GCA_035776715.1 Microvirga sp. | reverse complement strand
ACCGGCATACCAGCCCGGAATATTGGGGCTGGTGACGAGAGAGCCCGCCACCGCGACGGCCACGACGGGCAGCACGGCCACCAGGAACCGCCGGAACGGCGGGGTTGCATGGCTGCCCGGCATGGTTTGCTCTGTCCGCATGCTCGAAATCCCTTTATGAGGCGGCCATCGTTTCAAGGTGTCGAAACCAGCCACGCTCTCGGAGGTTCCCCATGTCGTCGCGTTCACCCTGGTCGAAGCGCAGCCTGGCCGCTCAGGCCATGGGCCGAGTGGATCCGATCACCAAGGCCGTGGTGCCGCCGATCCATGTGGCGACCACCTATATCCGCGACGAGGACAACGCCTATTCCTCCGGCTACGTCTATGGCCGCCCGGACAACGCGACGATCCGCGAGGCGGAAGACGTGCTCGCCATGCTGGAAGAGGCCGAGGCCGGCGCACTTCTGTTTTCTTCAGGCATGGCGGCGGCAACCGCCGTGTTCCAGGCTCTCGAGCCCGGTGATCACATCGTCGCTTCGAAGGTCATGTACTGGGCGCTTCGCAGCTGGCTGATGACGGAAGCCGTGCGCTGGGGGCTTTCCGTCGATTTCGTGGAGTCGGACGATCTCGACGCCCTGCGTGCAGCCGTGATTTCAGGCCGTACCAAGCTGGTCTGGATCGAGACGCCGTCGAATCCACTCTGGACGATCACCGACATCGCGGCCGTGGCCGAGATCGCCCATGCGGCCGGCGCGCGTCTGGCGGTGGATTCGACGACCGCCTCGCCTATCCATACGCGGCCGCTGACCCTCGGCGCCGACATCGTCATGCACGCGGCCACCAAGGTGCTCAACGGTCATTCGGACGTGGTGGCGGGCGCGCTCGCAGGCGCCAAGGCCGACGAGTTCTGGGGGAGGATCGCCTCCATCCGCAAGATGCAGGGCGCGATCCTCGGCCCCTTCGAGGCCTATCTGCTCATGCGCGGCATGCGCACGCTCCATGTGCGGGCGGCGGCGCAGGCGAAAAGCGCGCTCGACCTCGCGCAGCGCTTCTCCTCGCATCCGAAGGTGGCGCGGGTTCTCTATCCAGGCCTGCCGCAGCATCCCGGCCATGACATCGCCGCGCGGCAGATGGAGGGCGGCTTCGGCTACATGCTGTCCATCCAGGTGACGGGCGGAGAGGCGGCTGCGATCCGGACCGCCGCGAAGGTGGGCCTGTGGAAGAGGGCCACATCCCTTGGGGGCGTCGAGAGCCTCATCGAGCACCGCGCCTCCATCGAAGGACCCGGAACGCCTTGCCCGCCGGATCTGCTGCGCCTGTCCACCGGCATCGAGGATGTGGAGGACCTGTATCGCGACCTCGACGAGGCGCTGCGGGCTGATTGAGCTCTCTCGTGGCATCACCGGCTTCGGCCGGGATCCCGATGGCGTGAACGTTGTGCTTTTCGAATCAGGGTGGCCCGACAAGCCCGGTCTCGACGCAGGGAGGCATCATCGGTCCCGGTTCCGCTGTGCGGCCCGGGCCCCGATGAAGAGGCCGGGCGGAGAGTCCGGTCTGCCGGACACCTTGAGCCGGCTATCTTGATCCTGTCATAAAAGTTGTGCTCTCCTCGGTTAGGGAACATCGTTCCA
>DASRWK010000470.1:0-1554 GCA_035776715.1 Microvirga sp. | reverse complement strand
CCGCGATCGACAGAACGAAGGTGAGGAGGGCGCTCGCGGAGATCGCCGGCAGGATCAGCGGAAACGTGACGGTGAAGAGGCGCTTTGTGGGGGAGACGCCGAGGCTCTCCGCCGCCTCTTCGACGGAGCGGTTGATCGAGGCGAGCGCTCCCGACGTAATCAGAAAGACGTGGGGGAAGAACTTGAACGCGAACACGAGGATCACGCCGGCGGCGCCGTAAAGCGGCGGAATGGAAATTCCGATAGCGTCGAGCCCCTTGCGCACGACGCCGCTTGCGCCGAACAGAACGATCCACGCATAGGCGCCGATGAAGGGCGGGGACACCAGGGCCACCACGGCGAGGGTTTGAATCAGCGCGCGGCCATAGATGTGGAACCGTGTCGTCACGAAGGCGAGGGTGACGCCGAGAACGAGGGCTCCGCTCATGCCGCCGAACCCGGCGAGAAGAGTGTTCCCGATCGCCCGTTGATAGGCCTTGATAGTCGCGATCTGAAAATAGTGGACGAGGGAGAACGCTCCCGTGTCGTTATCGAGCAGGCTGGCGTGCAGGACCGACGAAAGCGGCCAGATCAGAAGGGCGATGAGGATGACCCAGGCCGCGATGAGCACGAAGGTCCAGACGTCGAAGCGAACCCGCCTTTTCATCGTGACTGCCCCGCATCGAGCACGTCGCCGTTGAGGTGGAAGAGGGCGATCTTCTGGAGCGGGAGATGCACCTCGACCGAACGGCCTTCCATCTCGATGAAGTCCTGAGCAGGATCCGCCACCTGGGCCACGATTTCGCCGGCCTCGGTCCTGAGGGTGTAATGGGCTTCGCGCCCCAGGAAGGTGACTTTCAGCACCTCGCCTTTGAGGGCGATCGTCCCGCCAAGGGACGAGGTGGAGGCAAGTTCCACGTTCTCCGGACGAATGGCCACCTCGACAGGGCCCGACGCATCAACCGGAAAGTCGACGGCCTGGCTGCCGACGCGGAGGCGCCCGCCATCGAGCTGCCCCGGCAGGAAGTTCATGGTTCCGACGAAGGACGCCGCGAACCGCCGCAGAGGCTTGCGGTAGATCTCGAAGGGCGTTCCGATCTGCTCGACATTGCCCTTGTTCATGACGCAGATGCGGTCGGAGACCGCAAGAGCCTCTTCCTGATCATGCGTGACATAGATGGTCGTGATGCCCAGCCGCCGCTGGATGTCGCGGATATCCTCGCGCAATTCGATGCGCAGCTTGGCGTCCAGATTCGAGAGCGGTTCGTCCATGAGCAGAAGGGTCGGCCGGATCGCCATGGCGCGCGCAAGACCGATACGCTGCTGCTGGCCGCCCGACATCTCTCCGGGAAGTCGGTCCTGGTAGCCATCGAGGCGCACCATCTTGAGGCTCTCGTTCACGCGCGCTTCGATCTCGCCTTTCGGAAGAGAGCGCGCTTTCAGTCCGAACGCCACGTTGTCGGCGACGGACAGGTGCGGGAAGATGGCGTAATCCTGGAACACCATGCCGATGTCGCGCCTGTGCGCGGGCTTGTGGTCGATGCGCTCGCCGTTGACGATGATTTCGCCCCGATC
>DASRWK010000469.1:0-21600 GCA_035776715.1 Microvirga sp. | reverse complement strand
CGAAAACGACGAAGCCCGCCACAAGGGCGGGCCTACGTAAATCCCTCTGGGGAATGAGGGAAAATGGAGCGGGCGAAGGGATTCGAACCCTCGACCCCAACCTTGGCAAGGTTGTGCTCTACCCCTGAGCTACACCCGCACGCTCCGTGTTCAGATCAGATTGGTGGAGCCGAGCGGGATCGAACCGCTGACCTCGTGAATGCCATTCACGCGCTCTCCCAACTGAGCTACGACCCCAGTCTGATCTGGCAGCACGTCTGTCGTCGTGCTCCCCCAATCACATACTTGCGCCACGCCCTAAGGGCAACCCATTTCCAACCCTTTGAAGTGAAAAGGAAAGGATGGTGCCGCAAGAGGGATTCGAACCCCCGACCCCCTCATTACGAATGAGGTGCTCTACCAGCTGAGCTATTGCGGCGTGCCGACCATGCGATCGAAGAGGGCGACCTCATACCCTCTCCCCTGCCGATTGGCAAGGGTACGCGAGGGCTGAATCTCACCTACCAGATGGAAAAAGCGCTGCGACGCGCGGACGCTGGCTCCTCGGGCTTGGGCACATCCGGCGGAGTCACGGGGAAAACGACGGGCTCCGCGCGCGGAGGAGACGCCTCCTCCTTAGCCGGTTCCGGCCAAGCCGCCTCGACAGCGGCGGCCGGTTCCGCAGGAACAGAGGCCGGAGCGGGAGCGGACTCGGGCGCCGCAGGGGCGGTCGGAGCGACAGCGGCGCCCGTGGCGGCGGTCGCGGGCGCCTCCTCGGCGGGAGAGACGGAAAGCGCCCTGGGCTCCTCGTCGAGGTCCGCCGTCACGTCGTCGTGCATGGTGATTTCCGGCGCGATCAGCACGTCCGGGGGCGCCTGCCACACGAAGGCATCGAGACGTCCGGTGACCGGAGAAATCGGCGCCCAATGATCGGAAACCACCCCGTCTGCGATCCAGGCGGGATCGCGCGGCGCGCGCGTGGCGCGGGCCAGCCATTCGCGGCCCTTGCCGGTGGAGCCATGCTCCGCCTGCTCGAGATCCGACATCAGCAGACAGACCCGCATGGTCGGACGGTCCGCCAGCAGCGGCTCCAGCACATCGCGGGCGCGGTCGAACTCGCGTGCCTCGAGGGCGGAGCGGGCGACCGCCAGGCGCCCCTCCGGCGCGCCGTTCGAGAGTTTGAACAGAGTCTCGGCGCGCTTGAGCCGGTCGAGACCCGAATCACCCGGACGCAGGTTGAGGTAGACCTCGGCCAGATCCGGATGCGGCTGGCTGCGCCAGGCAGCCTCCACGATCTTGGCCGCGCGGCGCAGATCGCCCCGGCGAGACAGGAGTTTCCCGGCAAGGGCGGCGGCGGGCACGAGGTCGGGAGCGAGCTTGACCGCATCCTGCGCGTTCCTGAGGGCGCCTTCGGGATCGTGATCGGCCCGGTCGAGGGCGTCGGCCGTGAGCAGCACCGCCCGATGGCGCTTGGCGGTGGCCTTGTCGAGGAGGCCGAGCGACGTGCGCCGCTCGATGGTCTCCAGCGCCCCGCGCCAGTCCCGCTCCGCGCAGCGCGCCTCCAGTACCGCGTCGCTCGCCCAGGCGGCGGAGGGAGCAAGGCGCACGGCCTCGGAGGCGTATTCGCGGGCGCCTGCGGCATCGCCCCGCCGGCGAGCCTCCACGAAGAGGCCGCGCAGGCCCAGAACCCGGGTCTCGTCCTCTTCCATCATCTGCTTGAAGGCGGCTTCCGCCGCCTCCCGGTTACCGGACACCTGAGCGGCCTGGGCCTTGAGGAGAAGGGTCAGAGGCTCGCGGCCCAGAAGCCGCTCGGCCTCGTTGGCATAGCGGCGGGCCGCGATGGTATCGCCCGCGCCCACCGCCACCATGCCCCGCGAGACCGCCTGATAGCCCCGGGAGCGGCGGCGCGCCCGGGACGCGAAGGTCAGGCGGGACGGCAGCTGCAGGATGGTGCTCACCGCCGACCAGAGCAGGGCGAGCGCCAGGGCCAGACCCGCGAGGGCAACGGCGGCCACCGCGACCGACGTCTGCACCTCATAGCCGCCGAAGGTGACCAGAACCGTGCCCGGCCGGTCGGCGAGCCACACCGCCCCGAAGGCCGCGACGCAAAGAAGACCGATGAAGAGAAGAGCGCGCCACATTCTGGGCTGTTCCTTTTACTGGGTCGAACGGTTGAGGGCGGCAAGAGCCTCGGCGGAGAGCTCGCGGGAGGCCCGCTGTGCCTCCGCCAGCGCCGTCACCTGCCGTCCCCATTCCTCGGAGATCCGCCGCGCAGGCTCGGGCAGAGAGGCCCAGGCAGCCGCCGCCGCCTGCATGTCGCCCGCGTCCAAGGCCTGCCGGATCCCCGCCACCGTTCCTGAAACGCCGGCCGCACCGGGTTCGTTCACGGGCCGTACCGTGACCACCTTGTCCAGCATCCGCAGCATCCGGTCCGACCATTCGTCGGAGGCCGCACGCTCGTCACGCAGAATCTGCGGCTCCAGGGCCTCGAAGGCCTCGCGCATGGCGGAGGCAGTCGGTGTGCCCTCTCCGGCGAATGGCTCCAGGGGCCCCAGGCGCCCGGCATCGACGCCGGTTCTCCTCAAGCCTTCCAGTACGTCCGCATAGGGTGCGCCGCTGCGCAAGGAATCGTCCAGACGCCCCGTGAGAACCACCCGCGTGCCGGTCTGACCTGCCTCTTCGGCGCTTCTGCCGGTCTCGGCGACCTGCCGGGAGAGGGCTGCCAAGCGCTCGTCAAGCCGTTCGTCCAGGCGCTGATTCTGCTCGCCCAAGCGTTGGTCCAGGCTCTGGTCCAGGCGCTGGCTCTGCTCGTCGAGTCGGCGCCCCAGATCCTGCACCGCACCGGCCACCTCGGCGGTGCTCTGCGCCCTGGCCTGCACGTCGCTTTCGAGGGTCCTGACCGCGGTTTCGACGGCGGAAAGGCGGTTTGAAAGATCGGCCAGCGCCGCGTCGTTCTGCGGCGGCGGGGCGGCGGGCTCCGGAAGCGGCCGGTTGAGGGCCTCCTCGGCCTGCGACGCGGCCCGGCTCGCCGTCTCCTGGATCTCCTGGAGGCGCGGGTCGAGCGAATCGCGAGCCGATTCGAGCGCCCGCAGTCGCTCCTCGATGGGGGAGAGGTCCACACTCTGCGGCCCCGGCCCCGGCTGGCCCAAGGCGGTCACGCGCTGCTCCAGCTGCGCAAGGCGCTGATCGTCCTGGGTCGCCGGAGTTTGCTGCCACCTCTCGAGGCCGTACAAGATCCCCGCGCCGAGCAGGCCGCCGAGGAGGCCGGAACCGATGAGGGCGCCCGCCGAGGTACGACGCTCCGGAGCCGGAGCCGGTGGCGGAACGGGCGGTGCGCCTTGCGACGCGTCTGCCTGCTGGTCGGGCTGATCCGGCTGCTGCGGCGGCTGGTCGGAGTGCGGCGGCAACTCGTCGGAGGCCGTGGCGGTTTCGATCGAATCGGCGCTACGCCCCGAATCGAGCGTCGCCTCCGGCGTGCCGAGGGTGCCCTCAGCACCAAGAACGTCCTTGGCGCCAGGGGTATCCTCAGCGCCGAGGGTGTCCTCCGCCGGTGCGGAGGCCTCCGGCACGATCGTGTCCTCGGGCTTCACGGCGTCCCAGGCCTTGTCCTGCTGAGCGCCCTCATCGATCACGGTCGCCTTCAGATCGATGGTCGCCGGCTCGCGGGACTTCTTCTTTCGGGAATTCTTGGGAGCTTTGGGATCGGATGAATCGGTCACAGGTCACTCTTGGTAGGTCCATTCGGACAAGGCAGACTGGAACGCAATTAAGGCAAGCTTGAGCGGAGCGTTTCGGTTCCGGCGAGACTGGATCCTCAGGAGAAGGACGTGGCGCTATCGGACCATGATCCCCTCCTTCGGCAAAGATCCCTAGGCCACGCTATCGTAACCGAAGCGGCGGCCGAGGTCACGAAAGCCCCCTCACCAGTTCGAGAAGCGCATCCTCGTGGGGTCCGTCGGCGATGCGGGTGGCAGCGCCTGCGGCCTCGAGAGGGGCCGAGACATCCGCCGACAGGCAGAGATGGAGGCAGCCGACGATTGCGGATTGAAGGCCCGCCTTCCCTGCCAGCTGAACGAAAAGGTCGGCGCTCCGACGGGAATAATGGAGCACAGCCGCGATTTTGCCAGTGCGGAGGGCTTCCACGGCGGCTTCGGACAGGGCGGGCAGGGCCTCAGCTTCGTACCCCTCCCAGGACAGCACCGTGAAGCCCGCCGCGCGCAGGGAGGCCGCAGGCTCCTCCTTGTGGTGGCGGGCCGTGACATGAAGAAGCGCGCGCGGCGGCTGGAGATTGCTCCGGATCAGCCGGGACAGCGACACCGCATCGCCCTCCGCCGTCACGATGGAGGTGAAGCCTTCGGCCCGCAGCACATCGGTCGTCCGTTCCCCGACGGAGAAGACGGGGGCGCTCTTGTCCTCGAAAGAAGACAGGGCCTCCACCGCGTGGGCGCTGGTGACGATGAGCGCGTCGTAAGCGTCCGCAGGCATCGGATCGCCTGTCGGCACGATGCGGAGCACCGGCGCGATCAGCGCCTCGTGTCCGAGGGCCGCGAGCTTCTTCGCCGTGCGCTCGGAATCCTCCTTCGCGCGTGTGAGAAGGATCCGCATCAGGCTGTCAGGAACCCGGCCGGCATGCGGGTGCGAAGCTCGGTTCCCGCCTCGCGGCCGAGGGCCACGGCATCGTCCGGCGAGCCGCGCCGGATCGCCTCGAGACATTCAGAGCCGTCCGGGCGCAGCACGAGACCGCGGATCTCGAGCGCGTCGCCCACCATGCGCGCATGGCCTGCGATCGGCGTGCGGCAGGAGCCGTCGAGAATGGTCAGGAAAGCCCGCTCGGCGGCGAGCGCGTGACCGGTGGCGGCATCGAGGATCGGCTGCAGGGCCTCGCGCACCCGGTCGTCCTCGGTGCGGATGGCGATGGCGATGGCTCCCTGCCCGACAGCGGGAAGGAAATCGCCCGTGTCGAGGGTCGCAGTCACGTGGTCGGTCAAACCAAGGCGCCGCAGGCCCGCCATGGCGAGCAGAGTGGCGTCCACCTCGCCGCGCTCCAGCTTGGCGAGCCGCGTCTGCACATTGCCGCGCAGGAGCGTCACTGTCAGATCAGGTCGCAGGCGACGGATCTGCGCCTGCCGGCGCAGAGACGCGGAGCCGACGACCGCGCCCGGCGGCAGATCGGCGAGGCTCCCGTAGCGATGGCTGATGAAGGCGTCGCGCACATCCTCGCGGGGCAGGAATCCTGCGATCGCAATGCCTTCCGGAAGGGTGGTCGGCAGATCCTTGGCCGAGTGGACGGCCAGATCGATGGAGCCTTCGAGCAAGGCGATGTCGAGCTCCTTGGTGAAGAGCCCCTTCCCGCCGGCTTCCGAGAGAGGTCGGTCCTGAATCGCATCGCCCGTGGTCTTGATGATCGACAGGGGAAGAGTCTCGACAGCCCATCCATGGGCGGCCACCAGCCGGTCTTGGGTCTCGTGGGCCTGCGCCAGCGCCAGGGGGCTGCCGCGGGTACCGATGACCAGGGTCGATGAAGAGGCCATTCCTGCTGCGTACTCCTGATTGAGGACAACATCCGCGTTTGATCTTGAGCGGTGGGGCGGACTATAGGGGGAGGACAGGCGGGCCGAAAGCCCGAAAGATCACTTAACGCCAACGGCACC
This sequence comes from Microvirga sp., assembly GCA_035776715.1. GTDB lineage: Bacteria > Pseudomonadota > Alphaproteobacteria > Rhizobiales > Beijerinckiaceae > Microvirga. The sequence goes on along the minus strand of DASRWK010000469.1, from coordinate 15,970 downwards.
CGACAGACCATGCGCATCTTAGGCATCGAAACCACCTGCGACGAAACCGCGGCCGCCGTGGTGGGTATCAGCTTCGACGGACGGGGCGAAATCCTCTCCAGCGAGGTCCTGAGCCAGATCGCCGAGCACGCGGCCTATGGGGGCGTGGTGCCGGAAATCGCGGCCCGCGCCCATGTGGAGGTGCTCGACCGTCTCATCGCCCGCGCTCTCAAAACAGCCGGCTGCACGGTGAAGGACCTCGACGGCATCGCCGTGGCCGCTGGCCCCGGCCTCATCGGCGGCGTGCTGGTGGGCCTCACCACCGCCAAGGCCATGGCGCTCGTCACCCGCAAGCCCCTGATGGCGGTGAACCATCTGGAAGCCCACGCGCTCACGGCGCGGCTCACCGACGGCATCGGTTTCCCCTATCTGCTGCTTCTCGCCTCGGGCGGGCATACCCAGCTCGTGGCGGTGAAGGGCGTGGGCGATTACGTGCGCATCGGCACCACCATCGACGACGCCATCGGCGAGGCCTTCGACAAGGTGGCGAAGATGCTGGGCCTGCCCTATCCCGGCGGGCCCCACGTGGAGCGCGAGGCGGCGAGGGGCAATCCGGAACGCTTTGCCCTGCCCCGCCCCATGCTGGGACGGGCGGAGCCGAATTTCTCGCTCTCGGGTCTCAAGACCGCCGTGCGGATCGAGGCGGAGAAGATTGCGCCTCTCACGCAGTCCGACATCGCGGATCTCTGCGCCGGCTTCCAGGCCGCCATCGTGGACGTGGTGGTGGACCGCACCCGCGTCGCCCTTCGCCAGTTCCGCGAGATTGCCGGCGCCCCGAAGGCTCTCGTGGTCGCAGGCGGCGTGGCCGCGAACCAGACCATGCGCCAGGCGCTCCAGCGCCTGGCTGTCGAAACCGGCCTCAAGCTCGTCGCCCCGCCCCTGGCCCTGTGCGGCGACAATGCCGCGATGATCGCCTGGGCCGGCCTCGAGCGCATGCGGCTCGGCCTGATCGACGACATCGACGCACCCGCCCGCGCCCGCTGGCCGCTCGACACCAGCGGCCAGGCCGTGGGGGTGAAGGCCTGATGCCCAAGGCGACGGGTCCCATCGGCATTGCCGGAGCCGGAGCCTGGGGAACGGCACTCGCCAATGCCGCGGCCATTGCCGGGAACGACGTGATCCTCTGGATGCGTTCTCCTGAGCAGGCGGCGGAACTCGCCGGCACGCGCATGAACGAGCGCTTCCTGCCCGGCGTGCGGCTGCTCGACCGCATCTCGCCGACCGCCGACCTGGGCCGGCTGGCCTCGTGCTGCGCCGTTCTACTCGTCACGCCCGCGCAGACGACACGCGAGATGGCGGAATCCCTGTCTCCCGTTCTCTCCCGCAAGACGCCTCTCGTGCTCTGCGCCAAGGGCATCGAGCGCACCACGGGCGCCTTCCTGTGCGACGTGGTCGAGGAGGTTCGCCCCGGCGCACCTGTGGCCGTGCTGTCCGGCCCGAGCTTCGCCCACGATGTGGCGCGCGGCCTGCCCACCGCGGTGACCCTGGCTTGCCGCGACGCGGCGCTTGCGGAAGACCTCGCCACCGCTCTCTCCGGCCCGACGCTTCGCGTCTATCACCGCACCGACGTGCGCGGCGTGGAGATCGGCGGAGCCGCCAAGAACGTTCTCGCGATCGCCTGCGGCGCTGTGGCGGGGCGCGGTCTCGGCGAGAGTGCGAAAGCGGCGCTCATCGCACGCGGCTTCGCGGAGCTTCTGCGCTTCGCCCGCGCCTATGGGGCTAAGCCGGAGACGCTGATGGGCCTGTCCGGCCTCGGCGATCTCGTGCTCACCTGCTCTTCCGCGCAGTCACGCAACTTCTCCTTCGGCCTGCGCCTCGGCCAAGGCGCAAGCGCGCGGGAAGCCTCCGGCGGGAAGCTCGTGGAAGGCGCCGCCACCGCGAGTGCCCTTGTGGCGCTGGCGCGCGAGAAGGGCATCGACATGCCGATTGCCGAGGCCGTCGAGCAAATCCTCTCCGGCGCATGGACTCTCGATCAGGCGGTCGATGCGCTCATGAACCGTCCCATCAAGTCCGAACACTGAGTATCAAGAAAAATGGCTCACTGGCTCTACAAGTCCGAACCATCCGTCTGGTCGTGGGATCAGCAGGTCGCGCAAGGCGACAAGGGCACGTTCTGGAACGGCGTCCGCAATCACGTCGCCAAGCAGAACCTGATGGCGATGAGATTGGGCGAGCAGGGCTTCTTCTACCATTCCAACGAAGGCAAGGCCGTCGTCGGCATCGTGGAGGTGATCAAGGAATACTACCCCGATCACACGGACGAATCCGGCAAGTTCGGCATGGTGGACGTCAAGGCCGTGAAGGCTTTCCCGAGGCCGGTGACACTCGACGAGATCAAGAGGCAGCCGGGCCTCGAGAAGATGATCCTCGTCAACAATTCCCGCCTCTCGGTGCAGCCGGTGACCGAAGAGGAATGGGCGATCGTCTGCAGGATGGGCGGGCTCTGACGGGCTCGCCGTCATGATCGCGCTGTCGCAGGCGACACGCCTTGAGGCCGTGAAGGTTCCAAGACCCGGAGATGGCCGGGACTCGCCCGCCCGTGACGGTGCCAACTGTCGGCCGGTCCTGCGCTGCCGGCAGGCCGGATGGCGATGTTGCACCGCACCAAAAGTATCAGCGACCAAAGTCCGATCCCGGCCCCGCTTGCCCGCCCCCTCTCTCTTTCCTTAAACCTAGACCTAAATACCCCCCATAACGACGAGCCTGGGAGAAGCGTCATGGAAGAGAAGATCTACGACGTACCGTCCGAATGGACCCACCGCGCCTATCTGGACGATGCCGGCTATCGCGCGAAATACGAGGCTTCGATCAAGGACCCGGAGGCGTTCTGGGCCGAGGAGGCCAAGCGCATCGATTGGTTCCAGGCCCCGACTCGGATCAAGAACACCAATTTCGGCCCCGGCGACGTCTCGATCCGCTGGTTCGAAGACGGCATCACCAACGTGGCCTACAACTGCGTCGACCGGCACCTGCACACCCGCGGCGACCAGGTGGCGATCATCTGGGAAGGCGACGACCCGTCCGAATCGAAGACGATCACCTACCGCGAGCTGCACGCGGAAGTCTGCCGCATGGCCAACATCATGCGAAACCGCGGCGTCGGAAAGGGCGACCGCGTCACGATCTACATGCCGATGATCCCGGAAGCGGCCTATGCGATGCTGGCCTGCGCCCGCCTCGGCGCGATCCATTCCGTCGTGTTCGGCGGCTTCTCGCCGGATTCGCTGGCAAGCCGCATTCAGGACGCCAAGTCCGCCTTCATCATCACGGCGGACGAGGGCCTGCGCGGCGGGCGCAAGGTTCCGCTCAAAGTGAACGTGGATGCGGCCATCGAACGCGTCGGCGCGGGCGTGGTGGACCACGTGCTCGTCGTGCGCCGCACCGGCGGCGCGGTCAACATGGTGCCCGGCCGCGACGTGTATTACGACGAGGCCGCGAGCATGGTCTCCGACGAATGCCCCTACGAGGAGATGAACGCGGAGGATCCGCTGTTCATCCTCTACACGTCCGGCTCCACCGGCACGCCGAAGGGCGTGCTGCACACCACCGGCGGCTATCTCGTCTATGCGTCGATGACGCATCAATACGTGTTCGACTACCATGACGGCGACATCTACTGGTGCACCGCCGACGTGGGCTGGGTGACGGGCCACTCCTACATCCTCTACGGACCGCTCGCGAACGGCGCCACCACGCTCATGTTCGAGGGCGTGCCCACCTATCCGTCGATCTCCCGCTTCTGGGAGATCATCGACAAGCACAACGTGAACATCTTCTACACCGCTCCGACTGCCATCCGCTCGCTCATGCAGGCGGGCGAGGAGCCGGTGAAGAAGACCTCGCGCAAGTCCCTGCGCCTCTTGGGTTCCGTGGGCGAGCCGATCAATCCGGAAGCCTGGGAATGGTATTATCGCGTGGTCGGCGACAGCCGCTGCCCCATCGTGGACACCTGGTGGCAGACGGAGACCGGCGGCATCCTCATCACCCCGCTGCCCGGCGCGACGAAGCTCAAGCCCGGCTCCGCGACCCGCCCGTTCTTCGGCGTGAAGCCGGAGATCGTGGACGCGGACGGCAAGGTGCTGGAGGGTCCCTGCGAGGGCAATCTCGTGATCGCCGATTCCTGGCCGGGGCAGATGCGCACGGTCTATGGCGACCATGAGCGCTTCGTGCAGACCTATTTCTCCACCTATCCGGGCAAGTACTTCACCGGCGACGGCTGCCGCCGCGACGCGGACGGCTATTACTGGATCACCGGCCGCGTGGACGACGTGATCAACGTCTCCGGCCACCGCATGGGCACGGCGGAGGTGGAATCGGCCCTCGTCGCCCATCCGAAGGTGTCGGAAGCCGCCGTCGTCGGCTATCCGCACGACATCAAGGGCCAGGGCATCTACGCCTATGTGACCCTGATGGCGGGCGAGCAGCCTTCCGAGGAGCTGCGCAAGGAGCTGGTGGCCTGGGTGCGCAAGGAGATCGGCCCCATCGCCTCGCCGGACCTGATCCAGTTCGCCCCGAGCCTGCCGAAGACCCGCTCGGGCAAGATCATGCGCCGCATCCTGCGCAAGATCGCCGAGGACGAGTTCTCGAGCCTGGGCGACACCTCGACCCTCGCCGACCCCGGCGTGGTCGACGACCTGATCACCAACCGCCAGAACAAGCGCACGCAGGCGGCATAGCATTGTAGTAACATTGTGATATAACGCCCCCCCCCATGATGGACGTTAGAAAACTTCTCATGGGGGGCCTCTTTTTGGGGCTCCTCTCCAGCGCCGAGCGCAGACGATCTCACCTGAGCAAGACTTCTCAGCTCACACGCACTTTCGCTCGTTCTACAAGAGCCGCGACATCGGCAAGCTGCCCGAACTGCTGGTCGATCTTGATCGCTCGGCGGAAGGGGATTGGACAGCTCACCCCCCGATCATCGGCTTCATTGCCGGGCTTCTGATCGAGAATCCCGGTCGCTCCGATCTCTTGCCACGCAATGCATCGACGGCGCTCCAGAGCGATCTCGCAATAGCCTACAGCCTTTCCGGACAATCCGGACGTGGGCTGGCGATTGCCAGACAGATTGGCCTCGATGAGAAGCGGCAAGCCTTCATCCGTTCCACTCCGTTCATCAAGGCGCTCACGATCAAGAACCCGACAGAGCTGGATTATCTCTGGGGAGCTGCCTTCGCTACGGGTAACCCTCTCTACATTCGCCCTATCGTGAAGCGATTCGCTCAGTTGATCGACAACCCCAGGAAAGCCGACGATGTGCTCGCCATGAGCGTGTTCATGCAGACAGGGAAGGGCGACCTGCGCTCGCTGAAGGAGCGATATGATCGAGCAGTTCTTCTCGATCTCGCACTGGCCAGCGCAATGCTCGCCGCTCTTTCCAGAAATGCCGCCGAACATGAATTCGTTCAAAACGTCGTCATTCAGGAACTCCCAAAGGCGAGCTACGCATATCGCGCATTCACTGCTTTCTCGGGGCAAAAATTCTGACCGCAAATGAGAATTGGCGGCTAGACCCTGATCGCTGAAGACTCCAAACGGGAACCGCAGCCGTTTCCTTCGCGTCTCACCCTCGTGTCAGCGAGCAGGAGGGTTTTGGGACATGTTCGCGCGGATCGCCACCGCCTTGGCCGCCATCATTCTTGCCGCCTCGGGCGCTTTCGCCCGCGAGGTCGTGCCGTTCCGGGAAAGCGTCTCCCCCGGCACCATCGTGATCAGGACGGGCGAGCGGCGGCTCTATTACGTGCGCGGGGACGGGACGGCCCTGCGCTATCGCGTGGCGGTCGGAAAGCCTGGCAAGCAATGGTTCGGCGAGGCGCGGATCGACGGGAAATACGTGCGGCCCGCCTGGTCGCCGCCCGCGGAGGTCAAACGCGACAATCCCCGCCTGCCCGAGGTGATCCCCGGCGGCGCACCGAACAATCCCATGGGCGCGCGGGCGCTCACTCTCGACCTCGACGAGTACGCCATCCACGGCACCAACCGCCCCGGCTCCATCGGAACTTATGCGTCGTACGGCTGCATCCGCATGCTCAATCAGGACATCATCGATCTTTACGATCGGGTGAACGTTGGAACGCGGGTGGTGGTGGTGCCTTGAGGAGTGAGGCGGGCATCCCTCCGTCGGGAGGCAACACACAAAGGCAACACATCCCGTCATCCCCGGCCCGAGGTCGGGGATGACGGGCCGAGCCTCGTGATCGTCAACACTCCTTCACGCATAGAGTTCCGCCCTTGACGGCAGCAGGCCCGAGGGCCCGCGGGTGCGCTTGGAGACCAGCGTCTGGTTCACGCCCACGGCCGCTCGCTCGAAGGCGAGAGAGCAGCCGGCGAGGTAGAGCAGCCACATGCGGGTCTTCTCCTTGCCCACCATGGTCTCGGCCTCCTTGCGCCTGGCACTCAGGTTCTCCCACCACAGGCGCGTGGTGCGCTGGTAGTGCTCGCGCCAGCCCTCCACGTCGTGCACCTCGAAGCCGAAGCGTTCGAGGTTCGCGATCGACATCCCCAGATGATCGAGTTCCCCGCCCGGGAAGATGTAGCGGGTGAGCGCCTTGTATTCGGGCTTCAGCTTGCGGAAGGCGCGCTCGCTCTTCTTCGCGCGCCGCGCGATGGTGTGGTGCAGGTAAAGCCCGCGCGGCCTGAGAAGCCGGTGCACCGAGCGGAAATAGGCGGGATGATTCCTGATGCCCACATGCTCGAACATGCCGATGGAGGAGATCTTGTCGAACTCGCCCTCCATTTGCGTGAAATCCTTCACCAGAACCTCCACGCGATCCTGGAGGCCAAGCCGCGCGACCTTCTCGCGGGCGAGCTTCGCCTGTTCTTCGGCGAGCGTCACGCCTGTGGCCTTCACGCCGTAATGCTGCGCCGCATGGCAGATCAGGGCGCCCCAGCCGCAGCCGATGTCGAGGAAGCGATCGCCCGGCTTCAGCCGCAGCTTGCGGCAGATCATGTCGAGCTTGTCCACTTGAGCGCGGGCAAGATCGTCGTGCCATTCGGGCTGAAAATAGGCGCAGGTATAGACCATCTCCGGATCGAGGAAGAGGCCGTAGAACGCGTTCGAGACGTCGTAGTGATAGGCGACGTTCTTCTTGTTGGTTTGCGGCTTCCCTTCCCGCGCGCTGGGATCCTCCTCGACGCGGCTCAAGGGTCGCGGCATGTCGGCGGGCGCGCGCAGGAAGTGATAGGCCGTCTTCAGCGCCTTGAGCTTGCTCACCTTTCGGAGGCGCCGGCCCGCCTTCTGCGGGCGCTGGGCGGCGAGATCGAAGAGGGTTCCGTTCCTGAGGTCGAGCAGCCCCGACACATAGGCGTTGAGAACCGTATCGAGGTTCGGGCGGCGCACGAGGCTCGCAACCACGTTCTCGTGCCGGACGACGAGGCGCATGGCATAGGACGGCAGGTCGGCCGGAACCGTGGAGCCGTCCCACAGCTCGAAGCCGAACTGCAGATCGAGCACCCGATGGGCCTCCTCCAGAAGGTCCCGGAAAAGCTCCAGCCGCTCAGCCCCGTCCATCACCCCAAACCCTCGGCGTCTCCCATCGGGAAGGACACTAAGCACGGGGGCGCCGGGAGACAATCCTTTTAGAAGCCGCCTTTTAGAAGTCGCTGGCGAGGCCCTTCACCTCCCAGTCGTCATAGCGAACGGGCTCCAGGCCGCCGCGGCCCTGGTGCTCCTTCCGCCTGGCGATCTCCGCCGCCCGGGCGTCGATCTCCTGCCGCCTCCGGGCGGCCTCCTCCAAGGCCCGCTGGGCCGCGGGCGAGAGGGCCTTTCCGGCCGCGGCCCCTTCGGGGACGGGCACCTGGGTGGTTTCTGGAGTGTCGTTGATGCTCATGAGAAAGCCTTTATCAGGTCCGGCCCTCCGGCGGGAGAGGCGCATCGGCGCGGGCGCTCTTGGTGGCGAGCTGAACCATTCCCACATGAAGGGTCGAACGGATGAAGTCCTGCTCGAGGTGGAGACCCCGATGAACACCGTCAAGACCGGAATGCTGTTGGCAAGCCTCATGGCCCTGTTCGGCGTCGTAGGCTACCTGCTCGGCGGCGCGACGGGCATGATGATCGCCCTGGGCCTTGGCCTGGCCACCAATCTCTTCGCCTATTGGAACTCCGACCGGCTGGCGCTCGCCGCCCATCACGCCGTCGAGGTGGACGAAAGGACCGCGCCTGACCTGGTCCACATGGTGCGGGACCTTGCCCGCAAGGCGGGCCTGCCCATGCCGCGGGTCTACATCATCGAGAACCCGCAGCCCAATGCCTTCGCCACGGGCCGCAACCCGGAGAACGCGGCGGTCGCGGCCACCACGGGGCTTCTCAACATGCTCTCGTACGACGAGGTCGCGGGCGTGATGGCGCACGAGCTCGCCCATATCAAGAACCGCGACACTCTGATCATGACGGTGAGCGCCACCATTGCCGGCGCCATCGCGACGTTGGCGCAATTCGGCTTCCTCTTCGGCGGTCGCGGCGGCGACCGGCCCAATCCCATCGTCATGCTGGCGACCGTCCTCATCGCGCCGATCGCCGCCATGATCATCCAGATGGCGATCAGCCGCTCGCGGGAATACGACGCCGACCGGATGGGCGCGGAAATCTGCGGCCAGCCCCTGTCGCTCGCCTCGGCGCTCGCGAAGATCGCGGGCGGCGTGGCACACGTGCCCAACATGGATGCGGAGCGCCATCCGGCCACCGCGCCGCTCTTCATCATCAACCCGCTCTCGGGCCACGGCATGGACAACCTGTTCTCCACGCACCCCGCGACGGAAAACAGGATTGCGGCGCTCCACGCTTTGGCGCAGGAGATGGGAGCGGCGCCGCGGAGCGGCTTCTTCGCACAGAGTTCAACCAGTCCCTGGGGCCAGCCGCCCCGCCGCGGACCCTGGGGTTAAAGATCTTGAATCAATCGGAAGACCAGGCGGGCCTCGGCCCCCGCCGCCTCGCCTGGATGGCGGTGACGGAAACCATGAAGCGGCGCGTGCCGCTCGACGACGTGCTGGACGAGCTTTCCATCAAGGAAAATCTCTCCCCGCGCGACGAGGCCCTGGCCCGGGCCATTGCCATCGTCACCTTCCGGCGCCTCGGAACGCTCGGCCGCGCGCTCAACGAGCGCCTCAACCGGGAGCCGAAGGACGAACGCCTGCTGCATCTTCTCGCCATCGGCGCGGCGCAGATCCTCTTCCTCGACGTGCCGGACCATGCGGCCGTCGACAGCGCCGTGCGGCTCGCCCAGGAGGACGCGAAGCTCAATCACGCGGGGGGATTCATCAACGCCGTGCTGCGGCGCGTCGCCCGGGAACGCGACATGATCCTTGGCCATCAGGAGCCCTGGCTCGACACGCCGACCTGGCTCGAGGAGCGCTGGATCGCGCAATTCGGCGAGGAGCTTGCGACGAGGATCGCCGAAGCGCATCGCTCCATGGCCTCGGTGGACCTTTCCGTGAAGGATGACGCGGCATCCTGGGCCGAGCGCCTCAACGGTGTTCTGCTGCCGACCGGCAGCATCCGCCTCGTCGAGCGCACGGCGATCCGCGAGCTGCCGGGCTTCGAGGAGGGCGCTTGGTGGGTGCAGGACGCCGCCGCCGCCCTTCCGGCGCGCCTGCTGGACGCGAAACCGGGCGAACGCATCGCCGATCTGTGCGCCGCGCCTGGCGGCAAGACGGCGCAACTCGCCGCCGCCGGAGCCGATGTGCTGGCGGTCGACCGCTCGGCGAAACGCCTGAAGCGGCTGGAGGAGAATCTCGCCCGTCTCAACCTCAAGGCCGAGACCCGCGCCATCGATGCGGAAAAGCTCGATGAGGCGCCGTTCGACGCCATCCTGCTCGATGCGCCCTGTTCCGCCACCGGCACGATCCGCCGCCACCCCGACGTGGCCTGGACCAAGAGCGAAGAGGATATCCGCAAGCTCTCCGGCCTCCAGACGCGCCTGCTCGACAAGGCGGCCGGCCTGCTCAAGCCCGGCGGGCGCCTGGTCTATTGCACATGCTCCCTGGAAGCCGAGGAAGGCGAGCGGCAGGCTGTGGGCTTTCTCGCCCGTCATCCCGAATTCACGCGCCAGCCGGTGACGGCGGTGGAGATCGGCGGCCTCTCCGAATGCATCACGCCCGAGGGCGACGTGCGCACCCTGCCCTGCCATCTCGTCTCGAGCGAGCACGAGCGCGGCGGCCTCGACGGCTTCTTTGTCGCACGCTTCGTGAAAGCTTCCTGATTGCAAGACGTTGAGGCTTGTCCTCATCCTGAGGCCCGCGTCGGCGGCCTCCCGCAGGAGGATCAGGTGCACCCCGGGACCTCGTTCGGGTTGCCCCCGCAATCCTCCTCGGAATGAGGGCAACATCTGTTGAAATCGATCAAAACAACAGGAGCTTACGGGCTGTTAACCAGTCGGCAGGAACTCGCCTCTATGCTGGCGCGGACGAGCATGACGTGAAGGAGCGCCACGGGTGGATTTCGGGCCAGATCGCTGGCGTCTGTACAAGCTTGCCTTCTCGGAGGCAGGCCGCGCCGTGCGTGGAGCAACGGTCTGGAGTCTGTCCAAGGTGTTCTTCGGAACGCCCATGCCGACGCGTCTGCTCTTCGCGCCGCAGGATCTTCGCACCGCCGACCCCACCATCGCCACCGATATCTATTCCGGCTTCTTCGCTTTCGCGGGCCGTGCCGTCACCACGAGCGGCCGCTCGCCCTTCGCCTTCACCCCGCCGAGCCGGGCATGGGCGGAGGCGCTCTACGGGTTCGGATGGCTGCGTCACCTGCGGGCCGCCGGCACCGCTCTCGCGCAGGCCAATGCCCGCTCGCTGGTGGACGAGTTCGTGTCCTCCAAACTCGGCGACAAGACAATCGCCTGCGACACGCAGATCGTCGCGCGCCGTCTCATGTCGTTCATCAGCCAGTCGCCTCTGATCCTGGAGGGCGCGGATCACGCGTTCTACCAGCGCTTCCTGCGCCTCATCGGCCAGCATGTGCGCGAGCTGGAACGGCATGTGCGCTCCGGCGCCCTGCCCCAACAGCAGCTGATGGCCGCCATCGCGCTCTGCTATGCGGGCCTGTGCTGCGAGGGTCTCGAGCGGCATTTGCGGCGCGCGAGCCGCCTGCTTGCCCGGGAGCTGGAACGCCAGATCCTCGCCGACGGCGGACATGCCAGCCGCAATCCGCGCATCATCGTCGATCTACTCTTCGACCTTCTGCCGCTCCGCCAGATGTTCGCCAGCCGCGAGGTCGACACGCCCGAAGCCCTGCTCAACGCCATCGACCGCATGCTGCCCATGGTGCGCATGTTCCGGCACGGCGACGGCACCCTCTCGCATTTCAACGGCATGGGCGTGACGGCGGCGGACCATCTCGCCACGCTGCTCACCTATGACGACATGCGCAGCCAGCCGATCCAGCATGCCCCTCATACGGGCTACGAGCGGATGGAGGCCGGCCGCACCCTGCTGGTGGTGGATGTGGGCGCGCCCCCACCGATGCCGCTTTCAACCGAGGCCGGAGCGGGCTGCCTCTCCTTCGAGTTCTCCTCAGGCACGCAGCGCATCGTGGTCAATTGCGGCATGCCGCGGATCGCGGGAGACGCCATCATCCAGGCATCGCGCTCCACCGCTGCCCACTCAACCGCCTCGATCAACGACGTCTCGTCCTGCCAGATGGTCGGCGACAGGGGCAACTGGTTCAACCGGCGGATCGCGCGATGGCTGGTGCGACGCATCGGGCCCGTGGTTCTCTCAGGCCCCGAGCGCGTCACCTCGGAGCGCAGCGAGCGCGAGCACGCGCAGATTCTCACCGCCAGCCATGACGGCTACCGCCCCCGCTTCGGCCTGACCCACGAGCGGCGGCTGCAGCTCTCGCCCAAGGGCAATCTCCTGGAGGGCGAGGACGTGTTCTGGGGCGAAGGCAGCGCCGCCGCCACGGCGGAGGCGGTCATCCGCTTCCATCTCGCCCCCGGCGTCAGGGCGAGCCGTGCGCAAGGGGGGCGTGTGGTCATGCTCGTGCTGCCCAACCACGAGGCTTGGCAGTTCACGGCCATTCCGACCGAAGCCTCCGTCGAGGACAGCGTCTTCCTGGCCGCGCCCGACGGCATGCGCCGCACGGAGCAGATCGTGCTCAGCATCCGGCCGAGCGAGACCCCGTCCGTCCGCTGGCGCTTCGAGCGCCTGGCCCGCAGCTTCTCCCCGAATCAGCCCTCCGGAACGACGCCGGATCTCCTGTAAGGGGCGGGAAGGCGCAGGCCGCCGGGGCATTCAGGGGACAGGGGTCGGCCAGAATGCCCAGAGCAGGAACGCCGCCGCCGCAACCCAAAGAGCGATGATGAGCGCTGCGGCCACTTGGCCCCCCGGGCGCGCGGACCGCTTCTGCGCCTCCTCCCGGAACTCCGCCATCAGCCCAGCAGGAATCATCCGGACTGCAAGGGCGATGGCAATGGGCAGGATGATCACGTCATCGAGATAGCCGAGCACGGGGATGAAGTCGGGAATGAGGTCGATGGGGCTGAGCGCGTAGGCTGCAATCACGGCCGCGAAGAGTTTCACGTACCTGGGCACACGGGGGTCCCGGGCGGCGATATAGAGGGCGACGACGTCTCTTTTGACCCGCCGGGCCCAGTCCCGCAGGCGCCTGCCTGCTCCCGGCTGCGGATCCGCCCCTGATCTGTGCTGTTCCGTCATGCAATCACCGAAACGGCCCTATGCGTCCACGAGGACTATCGCACATTGTCGAGCAGCCTTTGAGAGGGGCGGTGAGGCGGGTCATCCGTCGCCGCGCCCCATCGGCGACTGGCGGCTCGAAACGCGTGGCTGTCGGGTTTCCATCCCGGATCCATCGTGCTATCGCGCCCGCATTCTTTTACCCCTTCATGGAGCGGCCGCCATGCCGAGCGATCTGAAGCGCGTCTCCCGCGCTCTGCTTTCCGTATCCGACAAGACGGGTCTCGTGGACTTCGCCCGGGCGCTGTCCGAGCGGGGCATCGAGCTGGTCTCCACCGGCGGCACCCACAAGGCGCTCAGCGAGGCCGGCCTGCCCGTGAAGGACGTGAGCGACCTCACGGGCTTTCCCGAGATGATGGACGGGCGCGTGAAGACCCTGCACCCCCTCGTCCATGGCGGCCTTCTCGGCATCCGCGCCAACCCCGAGCACCAGGCGGCCATGCTGGCACACGGCATCCAGCCCATCGACCTGCTGGTCGTGAACCTCTATCCCTTCGAGGCCACGGTGGCGGCGGGGAAACCTTACGAGGATTGCATCGAGAACATCGATATCGGCGGCCCCGCCATGATCCGCGCGGCGGCCAAGAACCACGGCGACGTGGCCGTGGTGGTGGACGGCGCGGATTACGCCGCCGTTCTCGGCGATCTCGCCCAGCATGACGGCGCGGTGACCTACACCCTGCGCCGCCGCCTCGCCCAGAAGGCCTATGCCCGGACGGCCGCTTACGACGCGGCGATCTCCAACTGGTTCGCCAACGAACTCAACGAGCCGAACCCGCCCTTCCGGGCCATCGGCGGCACGCTGGCCGAGGTGATGCGCTACGGCGAGAACCCGCACCAGAGCGCCGCCTTCTACCGCACCCCCGAGCAGCGCCCCGGCGTCGCCACCGCCCGCCAAGTGCAGGGCAAGCAGCTCTCCTACAACAACATCAACGACACTGACGCGGCCTACGAGGCCGTGGCCGAGTTTAACCCTGAGCGCTCGGCCGCCGTCGTGATCGTGAAGCACGCCAATCCCTGCGGCGTGGCGGAGGGGACGAGCCTCGTGGAGGCCTACGAGAAGGCCCTGCGTTGCGATCCCGTCTCCGCCTTCGGCGGCATCGTCGCCATGAACCGCCCGCTCGATGCAGAGGCTGCGAAAGCGATCACCGAGATCTTCACGGAAGTGATCATTGCGCCCGACGCGAGCGAGGAGGCCATCGCCATCGTCGCCGCGAAGAAGAACCTGCGCCTGCTGCTGGCAGGATCCCTGCCCGATCCGCGCCAGCCGGGCCTTACCATCCGCACGGTGGCAGGCGGCTTCCTGGCGCAGTCGCGCGACAATGCCGTGGTCGATGCCATGGACCTGAAGGTGGTGACGAAGCGCGCCCCCACCGAGCGCGAGCTCGCCGACCTGCGCTTCGCCTTCCGCGTCGCCAAGCACGTGAAGTCGAACGCCATCGTCTACGCCAAGGACCTCGCCACGGTCGGCATCGGCGCAGGCCAGATGAGCCGCGTGGATTCCTCCCGGATCGCCGCCTGGAAGGCTGCGGAAGCCGCCAAGGCCGCGAACCTGCCCGAGACGCTCGCCAAGGGCTCGGTCGTCGCATCGGATGCCTTCTTCCCCTTCGCGGACGGCCTGCTCGCCGCTGCCGAGGCCGGCGCCACCGCCGTGATCCAGCCCGGCGGCTCCATGCGCGACGACGAGGTGATCAAGGCCGCCGACGAGGCGGGCCTCGCCATGGTCTTCACCGGCCACCGGCACTTCCGTCACTGAGCACGCGAAGCAGCGCCGTTCCGGGCCGCGCAACGGGACCCGGGGTCGCAGATCGTTACTTTCCACGTCATGGCCGGGCTCGCCCCGGCCATCTCGATTGGAAGAGCGCAACGCCTCACCGTCGGGATCACCGGCACAGGACCGGTGATGTCGGTTCCGCCGGTTCGAGGCCTCATCCGCGGCACCGCCCCATCCCTCCTCGCAAGGCGGAGGCCAATGAGGGCACCGTTTCGCCCGGGCTGACGTTTCTCCCTTCGCTTCCCATATCACTGGAACGGAAGGGAGACCCCGATGATCGTCACCACCACGCCCACCATCGAAGGCCGCCGGATCGCCGCGTATCGCGGCATCGTATCGGGCGAGGCCATTCTCGGCGCGAACGTCTTTCGCGATTTCTTCGCCTCCATCCGCGACGTGGTCGGCGGGCGCTCGGGCTCCTATGAGCGCGTGCTGCGCGACGGGCGCGACACGGCGATCCGCGAGATGGTCGAGGAGGCGCAGCGCCTCGGGGCCCATGCGGTCGTGGGCATGCACATGGATTACGGCGCCATCGGCAAGAACGAAGGCATGATGATGGTGACGGTGAGCGGCACCGCCGTGACGCTCGAATAGATCACTCTGTCATTTCGGAGCCGCGGGAATGACAAGGCATGGTTTCCTCAGGCCTTCTTCACGCCGCTCAGAAGCACAAAGCCCGTGAGCAGGAACAGGATCAGCACCGCCGGCCCTGCCCCTTGCGTTTGGAAGGCCGCGGTGGCCACCGCAACGGCCAGCGGCCCGAGGAAGGACGTGACCTTTCCCGAGAGCGCCAGCAGGCCGAAATAGCGCCCGGCCTCGCGGGCCGGCACGAGCCGCGCGAGCATGCTGCGCGAGGAGGCCTGCAGAGGGCCTGCCACCGCGCCGATCACGAGGCCGAGAGACAGGAAGAGCTTCTCCGGCACGCTCGCGTAAAGCCCCTCGCCGGCAGGCGCGGTGGGGATGACGAAGAGAACGTGCTCGCGGCCCAATGAGAGCACCCCGGCGCAGACGATCGCGAGCACGAGAATCGCGCCGAGGATCACGGGCTTTGCGCCGAAACGGTCGTCGAGGCGTCCGCCGATCAGCGCCCCCGCCGTTCCCGTGATGGTCAGCAGGATGCCGAAGAGACCGAGCTCCGTCGCCTGCCATCCGAAGACTCCGGCCCCGTAGATGCCGCCGAAGGCGAAGAGCGCGACGAGCGCATCCTGATAGACCATGTTGGCGATGAGAAACCGCAGCACGCCCTCGTGCCGCCGCGCATCGGCGAACGTGCCCCTCACCTGCGTCAGCCCCTGCCTCACCGCCGCACCCAGCCGCAGCTTCGAGCGCGCGATGTCGGGAGTGAAGAGGAAGAGCGGCAGGACGAAGACGAGAAACCACAGAGCCGAGAACGGACCGGTGATCCGGTCACCTTCGCGCTGCGCCGGATCGAGGTCGAACGGGGGAGTGAATCCCAAAGCCGTCTTGCCGCTCGCC
>DASRWK010000468.1:0-2189 GCA_035776715.1 Microvirga sp. | reverse complement strand
AGGAGGACATGGACATCAATTGCGGCGACATCCTCGATGGTGTCTCTCTCGAGCGGAAAGGCGCCGAGATCTTCGACAGGCTCCTGAGGGTCGCATCGGGCGAGCACACGAAGTCCGAGGACCTCGGCTACGGCGATCTTGAATTCGTTCCTTGGCAGGTCGGCGCAGTGATGTGATCACCCTAAGCATTGGTCCGGGACCCGGCACGGAGAAGTCTTCCCGCAGCAGTCCTCGCCGGTGCAAGGAATTGCGGAACGGGTCGGACGTTTCCGTTTGGCCGGATCCGTGGGCGGCTGGGCTCACGACGACGCCCTATCGGATGGTGCGATGCACGGGCGGAATAGTGCATCATTGTTTCATTTGAGTGAGCATGCCTGACGCGGAACTTGTCGCGGCCGGGAAAAACCGCCACTGGCGGGCGTGGAAGAAGCGTGGCTGTGTCGTTTAAACTTGCTTCATTCTCTACCCGTCCTATACGAAGTCGGCCCGATCAATTTCATTCCTTTCTTACCTTTCATGACCGTTCGTCGTCGCTTCCTCCTCGCTTCGTCCTTCGCCCGCCTCATCCAGCGCCAACGGGGAGGCCTGCGCCAGATCGAGGGCTTCTTTCCAGAGCGGCCGGGCCGTGCTGCCTTGGTTCGTCTCGAGGAGAGCAGGGGACTGCTCATCTTGAGGACCGCAGGTCATGATGGGGAGACGGAGGAACAGACCGAAGTTCCTGTGGCCCATGCCCATGCCCTTCTGGATGTTTGTGCCGGCGAAATCGCCTATGACCGCACGAAACTCCGGATCGGTGACAGGATCGCCCTGATCGATCAGGTCATCCACCCTCGCCATGTGCAGCTCGTGACCATCGAATTCGACACAGAGAAGGAAGCTGGGGACTTCCGTCCTCTCGCTTGGCTCGGCCCCGAGGTCACGAGAGATCTCCGTTACGGTAATCGGGCCATCGCCCTCGGCAGCCTGCGCGAAACTCCTGACATTCCGCTTTCCAACGCGGCACTCGATGGATTGCTGGACACTCTGGAGAACCGGTTCCCGGATCCGCCGCGCCCGCATCTGCGTCGGCCAGCCGCGAACCAGGCCCAGGCAGCCAAGGCTGCGCCCGGCCACGCGCAACCGTATGGTCAATCGAACAAAGCCAATCTCGACGAGATCGAGGAAGCCATCATGCGCGAAATGGAGCTCACCCTGCAGAACAAGCGCTCGTGATGACGCCGTCGGGCGCCGGATGCCCTGCGCCGGCTCGCCCTCGGGAGCTCTGTCCCTGGAACAGCGCGGCGAATCTCCGGTTCGATCCGGCGGCTCCTAGGACGCAGGAAATTAACCTCACATCAAGGTCGTCCCTCCATGGTGCCGTCTCACGACAAAGGAGACGGCACCATGACCCAATGGCACCACCGGGACCGCGGACCGATCACCGAGGAGAAACTCCTCAAGGCCGTCCATATCCTCGCCGACATCGTCGAAAACCACGGTCCGATGTTCCGTCCACTGTATCACGACGTCCGGGAGCAACTGGCCGAGCTCCGTCTGCAGGAGCAGGCCGACGCCGCTCCGACGACGATTGCCGCTCTGCCCGAAGGCAAGGTCGCCTGACGATCGAGGCTTCCTCGACAAGCTGGAGACGGAGGAGATCATTCCTCACGTGCTGCCGGTGCCCGGCGTCGACCTTGCCGATTACTATTGGCTCATCGCGAGCAGATAAGGCGGGGGCGCCTGATGCCTCTTCAGGTTGAAGGAAAGCCCTTGTCGAGCAGCGAGTTGAAGGCTGCTGTCGCCGGGCTGGGCTGGCGGTCGGGAAGAATCAATCGGGTCAGCGGCCGGCGGATGGCGAGTCCCTCGATCGAGAGAATCCTCAATCTGCCGAGTGCGAGATGATCCGCGGCCACTGCCGCCGACACTATTCCGATTCCGAGGCCTGCCGCGACGACTCTCGTTATCGCCTCGTTGCTGCTGACCTCGAGAATCCGTTGCGGGCTCCATCCGGTCGACAGAAGAGCATCCCATGCCACGTCGCGTGTGCCGGAGCCTCGCTCACGCATGACGATGATTTCAGCGGCAAGGTCGCTCACCCGGATGGGAGGATTCCGGCTCACGAGCGGGTGGCTGATTGCAGCAATGAACACCAACTCATCCTCGTGCCAGGGCTTGATGATGACATCGGCCGCTTCGACGGGGCCTTCGAC
>DASRWK010000467.1:0-3656 GCA_035776715.1 Microvirga sp. | reverse complement strand
CAAGGCCAGGGTTGAGTAAAAACCTTGCAGACCCTCTTCGTGGATCACGCGCGTCAGGTCAAGCCGGAATGCGCCTTGTCCCATGCATCATGCTCCGTGCTGATGTGCGCCAGATGTCCCTCACTCTCGCCCTTTCAAGGGACGGAATGAAGGCAAGAACCCAGCCTGCACCCCGTATCCCCCTTGGCGCTCCCGACCGGAGCGCAGGAAAGGAAGGGAGGCCGTACTCCTGCGCTTGATCATGGTTCCTCCTCCGGTGCCTGCGGCGCGCCTCCTTGGCGTCACGCGGCGCGGAAGGCAGGCGGCCATTCCCCTTCGCCATGGCCGGCCCCGGACTTGATCCGGGGATCGGTCCCGCCCACCCCGATCGGACCGGCGCGGGCGCTCGCCGGATCGGGGTCCCCCGAACGAGGCCGGAGATGACGTGAGGCGGGGCGACGACGGCGATCCCTGGAGCAACCTCGGGGATGGCGGCGGAAAGACGTGGGGACGGCAGCGGGCACGGGGAGCGCCGAAGCCTTTCCTAACGGCATACGGTCGCCTAGATCCTTCCATGGATGGGGATGAATGCTCCATCGCTGGGGGAAAAGCGTGTGAGAAGAATTGCTGTCGTTGTTGGTGCGGCGCTCGGCGCTGCGGGCTGTGTCCCGGCCGCGCAAGAGACCGTCAAGTTCTCATGTTCGGACTTCATCGGCCGGCCGATCTCGGAGCGCATCGCGGCTCTCGGGCCGCCGCAGGCGATCTACCGGATCAGCCCGACCGAGCTGGGATATGTTTTCGAGACGAAGGAGACGACCTTCGTCGGCGGCCATACCTATTACACGGTGAACTATTTGGTCGGGTCCGACCGGCACCGGACACCGATCTACCCGGTCACCACGAAATGCCGCGGCTTCGTCGTGCGCGCGCCCTCTTCCGCCACGCCGGCTTCGGAGCGGATCATCCTGGATGTGCTCTGAGGAGGCGCTGCATCCCTCCGGAGGGTTTCAGGCCCGGCCCCGCGCGCTCTTTTCCGTCTTCACCCGATGCTCGATGAAGTTGCGGATCTCGCGGGTGCGGCGCGCCGGATCCAGTACCTCGGCGTCGACCCCGTGTCGCCATGCCAGATCGAGGCGGGAGGGATCGGTGTCGAGGGCCGTCAGGTCGTCCGCATAGGAGAGAACCTCCTCGTGCGTGCGGCAGAAGCCTTCGCGGATCATCAGATCCGTTCGCTGGCGCAGGATCGCGGCCAGTTCGGAAAGGCTGAACTCCGGGTGGTACTGGACGCCCCAGAACACGCCGCCGTCGCGGCGGATCTCCGCCGCCTGAACCGCCGAGACAGGGTTGGTGGCGATCACCGTGGCGTCTTCGGGCAGCGTCGCGACCACGTCGAGATGGATGGCAGGCGCGTCATAAACCTCCGGCCGCCCCTCGAGCATGGGATGGCCCCTTCCCTCCTCCGTGCGCCTGAGGCGGCGGGCAAAGCCCACCTCGCGGCCGAGGGGATTCTTCTGCACGTCCCCGTCCGCCGCCACGGCCGCCACCTGCAGCCCCCAGCAGGAGCCGAAGGACGGTGTGCCCGAGGCATAGATCGCCCGCATCAGGTCGATCTGGCGGAGGATCTCGGGCGTGCGGTCGTAGATGTTCAGGTGCGAGCCGGTGAGCACGATGCCGTCGTAGGCTTCGAGCCCGGCCCGGTCGGGCAGGTTCGCGCCTTCGTCCGCCGGGAGGGCGATGTCGCAGACCGCGTCCCGCTCGATGTTGTGAATCACCTGAGCATAGGACTCCGACAGCATTTGGCCATAGGCCGCCCTGTGGGCCTCCCTTGCGCCACGCGTATTGCCCTCGACCACCAGAAACCTTAAGGCCATAACCGTCACCCGCTTCTTCGGCGCTGGTTTACCGAAACTGCGCAGGGCGGCAAGAGGCACGAGGTCCCGTCTTCCATGAAAATCCTGCAAGTGCTTTGGAAGGGTCTCTGGGGACAGGCCTATCTGCTCCTGATCCTGACCACTCTCATGTGGGGCGGCAACGCCATCGCCGGACGTCTCGCCGTCGGCCATGTCTCACCCATGCTGCTCACCTGCCTCCGCTGGATCATCGTGGTCCTCATCCTCGGCCCGCTGATCGGGCGGCAGGTCGTCTCGGAATGGCCTGCGATCGGATCGCGCTGGCTCTACACCATCCTCATGGGCTCCGCCGGCTTCACCGCCTTCAACGCGCTGTTCTACGCGGCCGCCTACCACACCACCGCGGTGAATCTCACGATCTTCCAGGGCGCCATTCCTGTCCTGGTGCTGATCGGCACCATCCTGTTCTTCGGCGCGCGCGTGATCCCGCTGCAGATCCTCGGCATGATCGTGACGATCCTCGGCGTGGTGCTGGTGTCGGTGAAGGCGGATTGGGAGCTTCTGAAGACCCTCTCGCTCAACATCGGCGACGTGTGGATGCTGATCGCCTGCGTGTTCTATGCGGGCTACACGCTGGGCCTGCGCCGCCGCCCGCCCGTGTCCGGCCTCGTCTTCTTCACGGCCCTGGCGGGTGTGGCGTTCCTCACGTCCCTTCCTCTCCTCGCAGTGGAGATCGCGCAGGGCGCCGTGCAATGGCCGACGCAGAGAGGCTGGCTGATCCTGCTCTATATCGGCCTGTTCCCGTCCCTGGTCTCGCAGATCTTCTTCATCCGCGGGGTCGAGCTGATCGGCCCTGCGAGGGCGGGCCTGTTCGTCAACCTGGTGCCGGTCTTCGGTGCGCTTCTCGCCGTGCTGCTCCTGGGCGAGCCCTTCGCCTACTATCACGCGCTGGGCCTGTTCCTGGTGCTCGGCGGCATCTGGCTCGCGGAGCGGAAATAGGCGCTGTGCCCCTCTTACGGGCCCTGTCCGTCATGGCCGGGCCCGTCCCGGCCATCCCGCTCCTCCTGATAGGCGAACGACGGGAAGGTCTTGGTCCCCCGTGTGGTTAATCCGCGAACACCACCGTCTTGCGGCCGTTGAGCAGGATGCGGTCTTCCAGGTGGTAGCGCACCGCGCGGGCGAGAACGCGCCGCTCGATGTCGCGGCCCTTGCGCACGAGATCGTCCGCGCTGTCGCGGTGGGTGATCGACTCCACGTCCTGCGCGATGATCGGACCTTCGTCGAGATCGGAGGTCACGTAATGGGCGGTCGCGCCGATCAGCTTCACGCCCCGGGCATGGGCCTGATGATAGGGTTTGGCGCCCTTGAAGCTCGGAAGGAACGAGTGATGGATGTTGATGCAACGGCCCGCGAGCTTCGCCGCGAGCCCGTCGGACAGGACCTGCATGTAACGGGCGAGCACGACGAGATCCGCCTGTGAGTCGCGGATGATCTCCCAGACCCTGGCTTCCTGCTCGAGCTTGGTGTCCTTCGTGACAGGAAGGTAGTGGAACGGAACATCGCCCAGGCCCACATGGCCGTAGGTCTCGACGGGATGATTGGCGATCACGCCGACGGGTTCGAAATCCAGTTCGCCGATGCGCCAACGGTAGAGCAGATCGGCGAGGCAATGGTCGAACTTCGAGACGAGCAGCATGACTTTGCGCTTCTCGCCGATGTCGCGCAGGGTCCAGGTCATGCCGAAGCGGTCCGCCAGGGGCACGAAACCGTCCTTGAGGGCGTCGATATCGCCCTTTCCCGATACCGGATTGAAGACGACGCGCATGA
>DASRWK010000466.1:0-5201 GCA_035776715.1 Microvirga sp. | reverse complement strand
CCTGCAGGCCGCCGAGGCCATCGGGGCGGATCCCAACAGCGTCCTCAAGACCCTGATGGTGCTGGTGGACGGGAAGCCCGCCTGCGTGGTCGTTCCCTCCGACAAGGAGGTGAACCTGAAGAAGCTCGCCTCCGCGTTGGGCGGCAAGGCTGCGCAGATGATGAAGCCTGCGGATGCGGAGCGCGTCACCGGCTATCATGTGGGCGGCATCAGTCCATTCGGGCAGAAGAAGCAGGTGCCGACCCTCATCGAGCAGACCGCCTTCGCGCATCCGGAAGTCTACATGAACGGAGGACAGCGCGGTCTGCAGGTGCGGCTGAAGCCAGGCGACGCCGCCTCGGCGCTGAGTGCCAAGGTAGCGGAGTTGATCTGACGGCGTGGGAGTGCGGAGGGTGCGTTCGGCACCCTCCGCGAAACGGTGCGTTACCGATCCGTCGACGTCGAGCCGGTGCCGTCCGTCGGCAGCTTTTTCTGCTGGCCGGGAGCATGGCCGGAAGCGCCCGGGCCGGTCACGGAGCCGGTCGTGTCCGAATTCATCTGATGGCCGGGGGCATAACCCGAAGCGCCGGGACCGTTCACCGAACCGGTCGTGTCCGACTTCATCTGATGACCCGGTGCAAACTGAGAAGCGCTGTTGGAGTTCGTGTTTCCGTTAGAATTCTGTGCATACGTAGCCGCAGGAAGCGCCATCATCATGGCGGCGGCACAAGTAATACCAAGCACTTTCTTCATCATTACGCTCCTTGAGGGATGCGGTTATTGGACTTGATGAACGTATGCCCTTAAAGAGGGTTCCAAGCGTTGCAGCATGTTGAATTATACGTTCTTTTGCTATGCTTGATCCGCGACAATGGCCGGGCTTCTGGATGAGGACATCCCCATGTGACACAGGCGACCGCTTATTTTCCTTGTGATTGTCGTCTCCATATTGGAGAAAGAACACCCTCGCCGAGCCCGATCGCAATTGAACGATGACCCAGAGATTCCTCACCGTTGCCCCCATGATGGACTGGACCGACCGGCATTGCCGCGCGTTCCATCGCGTCATGTCGCGCCGGGCGCGGCTCTATACGGAGATGGTCACCACCGGCGCCGTGATCTTCGGGCCGCGTGAGCGGCTCCTCGGATTCAGCGAGTCCGAGCATCCGGTGGCGGTGCAGCTCGGCGGGTCGAACCCGGCTGAACTCGCCCAGGCTGCGAAGATCTGCGCCGATTTCGGCTACGACGAGATCAACCTCAATGTGGGCTGCCCCTCGGACCGGGTGCAGAACGGGCGCTTCGGTGCATGTCTCATGCAGGAGCCGGTACTCGTCGGGGAGTGCGTGGCCGCCATGAAGGCCGCCGTCTCCTTGCCGGTGACCGTGAAGTGCCGCATCGGCGTGGACGATCAGGACACCGAGGAGGCTCTCGACCGCCTGACCGAGTGCGTGGTCGCGGCCGGTTGCGACGAATTGACGGTCCATGCCCGCAAGGCGTGGCTCAAGGGATTGTCGCCCAAGGAGAACCGGGACATTCCGCCTCTCGACTACAACCGGGTCTATCGCCTCAAGGCGGCGCGGCCCGATCTGCCGGTTGCGATCAACGGCGGCATCAGGAGCTGGGCCGAGATCCACGGACATTTGGAACATGTGGACGGGGTCATGCTGGGCCGTATCGCCTATCACGAGCCCGAGATCCTGCTGGGCGTCGACCGGGAGCTTTATGGCGAGGAGCCGCCGGTGGCCGACGGGTTCGAGGCGGTCGAGGCCTACGAGCCTTATATCGCGGAACAGTTGGAGAAGGGCGAGCGGCTGAGCAGCATCACCCGCCACATGCTCGGCCTCTTCACCGGCCGTCCGGGGGCGCGGGCCTATCGCCGCCATCTCGCCACCGAAGCCGTGAAGCCCGGCGCGAATCTGCAGAC
The DNA here is from genome assembly GCA_035776715.1 of Microvirga sp. Taxonomy (GTDB): domain Bacteria; phylum Pseudomonadota; class Alphaproteobacteria; order Rhizobiales; family Beijerinckiaceae; genus Microvirga. The sequence goes on along the minus strand of DASRWK010000466.1, from coordinate 3,298 downwards.
CTTGCGGGATGCGGTCGCGCACGTGTCGCGTGCAGCTGTCCTTCACGCCGCGGCAGAATAGCCCCGAGCTGTCTCCCCAAGGCCGCGGGGCCTCCGCGGGCGGCCGTGTCGGTGAGTGCGGCAGCCTCAGAGGCAAGTGCCGTTGAGATGATGAGCGGCCTCGGCACCGATGGTACGGAAAAGTCCGCGGCACCGGGCTCGAATGCGGTCATCGTCCGGAACGGCCGGATTCTCGTCGTCGAACGATGAAGACACGAAGCAAGGGATCTCACTCTCAGTGGGAGAGGTCCATGCGTGCCGCCGGATCCCCCCTCGAAGACGTCGTTCCCGCTTGCGGATACCGACCGCAACCTCCCGGACGGGCACCTTCGTCCGAACGGCAGATGTGAGATTTCGCATATCGCCGAACCCTGGCGGACGCAGCCTACTTTTTTCCTAACGTTATCTCGTATAAGTTCTATGGGCCGGTTACGGCCAAGCTCGAAGCCGGCACCGACCATTATGGGGAGAAGTCATCATGAAGATCCGTTCACTGTCAGCCGCCCTGGCCTTGGGACTGGGGTTCCTTGCGGCCGCAGAGGCCCAGGCCTGGTTCGCCGGGATCGAGGACGAAAGACCACCGCCCAACGGGGCAAACGGCCTGAGCGCCAACGGCCTCGTCATCAACGGGCTCGCAGCGCAGGGCTTCGCCTCCGACGAGGTGGAAGCCGTCATTCTCGAGGACGGTTCCCGCGTCCTTCTCAAGTAGGCACTCTGCAGGGAGCGGCTCCTCCGGTTCCGGGGGAGCCGTCTTGGTCATGCGCGGACCTTTCTTCATCGCACCCAATCTGATCCTCGCCTGGGTTCTTGCCTGGGGACATCCGGTGAGCGCCCTCGAAGGGCGGATCCGGCTCGAGGACACGGAGCTGGTCCTGAGGCTGGACGACGGCCGGGTCCTGCGTCGAAACGATCTCACCGGCGTGAGGCTGATCCTCGGAACGGGCCAGCAGGACCTGGAGGTCCGGATCGACGGCTTCGAGGAGGACACGAGCATTCTTCGCGCGCCGTTGCCCCTCTATCGCATGTCGGCGCGACAGCCGGACGGCGGCTCGACCGATCTCTGCCATCCGGACCCGGACGGCCGCCGCGCGGCCTTCGCGTTCCCGGACGGGAAGGGGGGCTTCAATCTCACCTGCACCAGCGGCGCCGAGGGCAAATGCGTCCTGTTCGGATATCGCCCGTGGGAAAGCCGGGCGGGCGTGCCGATGGGCGACCTCCTCCGGGCCTGCATCCACTTGCTCCGCGCCGATTATGGAGGCGACGACCGCCCGAGCACGAGGAACGGGACCGTCGTCAATCTCTACGACCGGTTCGGGATTCAGGATCCCGGCGCGGCTGACGGCATGGAGTTCGAGGCGGCCTGGGGACCGGAAGGAGCCGTTTGCGTCGCCCACCCGCGCATCCCCGACAACGTCACCCTCGCGCAGCTCGCGGAGCGCTATCCGCGCCTGAGGGGCCGCCTGGGGCCGGAAGCCTGCACCGAAGAAGCCATGCGGGCGGATCCGCGCGCCCTCATCTTCAATCAATCGGTTGCGACGCAGCGGACCCTGGAGTGAGGATCAATCCGCACTGCTGACGCTTTCCTTCGCTCGCAGGATCAGCCGGTTGCCGCGCACCTCGTAGGATGCGAGGCGCTCCAGGAAGGTCATGCCGAGAAGATTGGCGTGCAGCACGCCTTCGCGGGCGATGAGCGCGCGGACATTGCGCTCGGTGATCGGCCCGACCGAAAGCCGCTCGATCGTGACCGGAGCGGCAAGCGCTCCGCCGTTGGCGGTCGCGACAGGAACGGAATAATCGAGCATTTCCGGATCGAAGCCGAGGGCGGCCGCGTTCTCGGCGCGCAGCACCACGGTGCTCGCGCCCGTGTCGAAGATGAAGCGCGTGGCATGCCCGTTCACCTTGCCCTGGAGCACGAAGCTGCCGTCCGTCTTGCGGGCTGCGACCACTTCGCCGTCCGGAGTCACCACCGTGCGCCCGACCGAGATATCGCCGATGACGCGGTCGATCGCGGTCTGCAGCTCGCTGCGCGAGGCATACATGACAAGAAGCGCCATCAGCACGCCGCCGCTCACGGCGGTCGCCTGCACGCCGTAGGTCCAATGCTGGCCGAACCCTTCGATGATGGAGGCGGCGAGGATCAGGCTGATGCCGCCGAAGCCCAGGAGGCCCGCAGCCTCCAGGGGGGAGAGATCGGCGATTCTGTCATCGGCGAAGAGCGCGATCAGCAGCGCCGCGATCAGAAGCAACCCGCCTGCGCCCCGAATCCCCGGCATCACTCGGCCTTATCGCGTTCCGTGGCGAAGGCTTCGCGCATCCGCTCCGGCAGCGTGGCCATGATCTTCTGGCGCTCCTCCTCCGTCAGACGGTACCAGCGCGTGATCTCCTCGCGCGTGCGGCCGCAGCCTTCGCAGAGCCCCGTCTCGGGGTCGAGGGTACAGACGCGGATGCAGGGGCTGGAAACGCGGGCCATGGTCTCTCACATGTCGTCACGGCTGAAGCGCGGTCAAGAGGCCGATCATCGCAGCGATCTCCGCCATCTGCTGCGCTGCCCCCGCGACGTCGCCGGTCTGGCCGCCGAGGTGCCTGGCCGCGAGGCGGACGAACCCCCAGCCCGTCAGGCCGGAGAGAACGATCATCAGGGCGAGGCCGGAAGGCGGCAGATGTCCGATCACGCCGAGGCCGACGGCGATCATCCCCGCGAGCCCTGTCGCGAGCCAAAAGCCTTCCCGTGACGGCTGCCCCACCGCGTAGGCCGCGCCGTCGACCCGCGCGGGCGAGAGAAAGACGAGGGGCATCAGGCCCGCCGTCCGCGAAAGGGAGGCGGTGATCAGCACGGCCAGGACGCCGGCCGACCATCCCGCAAGGGCGGTCACATGGGCCAGAGCCGCGATGCGGAGCAGGAGCGTGAGAACCAGGGCGCAGGCCCCAAAGGAGCCGATCCGGCTGTCGCGCATGATCTCCAGGCGGCGCTCCCGGGTCGCTCCGCCGAAGCTGTCGGCGGTGTCGGCCAGACCGTCCTCATGAAAGGCCCCGGTGGTCAGAGCTGCGGCGGCGACGGCCAGGATTGCGGAGAGCCACGGGCCGAGGCCCAGGAAGTGGGCGCAGGCGAGGGCGAGCGCCGGGAGACAGCCGAGAAGGAGCCCCGCGATGGGCAGGACCCGCACGAGGCGAGGGAAATCGGGCAGCGCATGGGCGTTCTGCTCGTAGGGAAGGACCGGCACCGGAAGGCGCGAATAGAAGCGCAGGCAATGGGCCAGAT
>DASRWK010000465.1:0-3797 GCA_035776715.1 Microvirga sp. | reverse complement strand
ATGCGAAAGTTGCTTTTCGGTCTTCTGGGATTTGCCACCCTCGGCATCGCCGGCCTCTCGGCTCCGCCGGCCGAGGCTCAGCCCTATTACGGCTACGGCTATCGGGGCCCCGCCGTCGAGTACCGCGCCGGCCCGGTTCTGGTGCGTCACGAATACGGCCGCCCGCACTACCGCCGCCGGTATTACCGTCCCGCCCCCGCCTACCGCCCGGTCCGTGTGGTCCGCCGCTGCTGGGTCGAGCGGCAGCGGGTCTGGAACGGCTACCGCTGGGTTCGCCGCCCGGTCGAGGTCTGCCGCATGGTCCGGAGGCCCGGCCGCTGGTAAGTCGAAAAGGGCGCTCCGGCGCCCTTTTCCATGGCGCGGCGCCGTCTTCACAGGAGATCCGCCTCACCCAGATGCAGGGCCCGAGCCTGGGGCGTGAAACGTCCGTCGGGGCCGTTGAGAACGAGGGGCGGCAGGATTCTCAACGGGGCCCGGCTGCCCTTGGTACCGGAGAGCAGGACGCGGATGGCGGGCCTGTCGGCGCCGGGATGCACGAAACGAAGGCATAGGTCGCCCAAGGGCCCGCTCAGCCCCTCCAGACACTCGGCCAGCCGGTCGGCCCTGTGGATGAGGACGAGGTGCCCCCTGGGCCTGAGGAGGCTCAGGCACGCCTTGAGCCAGACCTCGAGCCCTCCCGCAGGAAGAGCATGGGCCGCCGCCCGCCCCCGATCCGGGGAGATTCGCGCCTGCCCCTCTTCCAGAAAGGGAGGGTTGGTCAGGACCAGATCGGCCGATTCCGGGAGGAGGCCCGCCCCTCGACGGGCGGCCCTGTCCAGAACGTCCGCGACGAAAATCTCGGCCTCGACGCCATTCTCCCGGCAGTTCCGGCGGCAAAGCTCGGCCAGACGGGGGTCCCGCTCCACGAATCCGAGGCGCAGCCCCTTCTCCCGCGCCGCCACCATGAGGCCGACCGCGCCGGTGGAGGCGCCCACGTCGAGCACCCTGTCCCCAGCTTTCGCGGGAGCGGAAGCGGCCAGCAGCACGGCATCCGTTCCGGCCCGATGCCCCTTGGCAGGCTGAGCCAGGGGAACGCGCCCGCCCAGCAAACAATCTTCCGTGATCTCACCCATGGCGCAACTCGCCTGCGAGGCCCGCCTCACGGATCAGCCGGCGAGCCCGGTCCGCGTCGTCGTCGAGCACGAGGAGCCGCCTCGGAAAGGCGCCGATCATCCCCTCGAGGGCGCTCATATGTGCGTCCGCCACCAGAACTGGGATATTGGCGTTCTCCAATAAGGATTGTAGGAAGCCGACCATAACGAGATCGTTCGTGCGGACGATTTCGACCATCGGCTGACAACCTTCCTTTGCGGCAAGCGTTTGCATTGCAGCATGGAAAATGCCATGCCACGGTGAATGATATTCCTACCGGCCATGCCGGCCGGCAACCCGGATTTGAGACGTGGGCGTCGTCGTTCCTTTCGAAGATAAGCATCCTGAAAAGAATGCGGGCATCGAGAAGCTCGTCTCCCTTGTGGCCGCCGACATGCAGCGGGTCAATGCGATGATTCTCTCGCGCACGGGATCCGAGGTCACCATGATCCCCGAGGTCGCGAACCATCTCATCTCCTCGGGCGGCAAGCGCCTGCGCCCCATGCTCACCCTCGCGACCGCCGGCCTGTCAGGATACGAGGGCGACGGGCACGTGAAGCTCGCGGCCTCGGTCGAGTTCATGCACACGGCCACCCTGCTCCACGACGACGTGGTCGACGAGAGCGACATGCGCCGGGGCAAGGTCGCCGCCCGCATCAAATGGGGCAACGAAGCGAGCGTGCTCGTGGGCGACTTCCTGCTGGGCCAGGCCTTCCGCATGATGGTGGAGGTGGGCTCGCTGCGCGCCCTCGACATTCTCTCCGCCGCCGCGACGGTCATCGCCGAGGGAGAGGTGATGCAGCTCGCCGCCGCCAAGAACACGGAAACCACGGAAGACGAATACCTCGCCGTGATCCGGGGCAAGACGGCGGAGCTCTTCGCCGCCGCCTGCGAGGTCGGCCCGGTGATCGCCAACCGGCCCAAGGCCGAGCAGGCCGCCTGCCGCTCCTATGGCATGAATCTCGGCATCGCCTTCCAGCTCGTCGACGACGCCCTCGATTACGGCGGCAAGGCCGCGATTCTGGGCAAGAACGTGGGTGACGATTTCCGCGAAGGAAAGATCACGCTTCCGGTCGTTCTCTCCTTCCGCCGCGGCTCGGCGGAGGAGCGCGCCTTCTGGAAGCGCGTGCTCGAACATGGCGAGATCGGGGACGGCGATCTCGATCAGGCCATCACGATCATGCGTCGCCACAGGGCGCTGGAGGACACGGTCGAGCGCGCCCGCCATTACGGCTCCATGGCCCGTGACGCCCTCGCTCTCTTCCCGTCGAGCCCCATGAAGCAGGCCCTGCTGGATACGGTCGATTTCTGCATTGCCCGGGCCCACTGAGCCGCACGGCAGATTTGTTCTTTATATAGAACAATTCGGTTGACACAAAAACCAGCCAGTATAGAAACATTCCTGTCCTGGGGCGGCTCCGTCGCGTCGGGGCCGCGGTGATTTGAGACGAGCAGCTTGCCCCGCGTGATCAAAGGCTAAAGCGCCACGAGCGGCTTCCGCCTCGTGGTTCACGAGGAGCCATTGGCCATGACGCGCCCACCTTTCTTCCCGGCCTCCGTGCCGCCCCATCGGCCCTCCCGGGCCGAACGGTGTTGTCGCCTCGCGGTCTGATCGCTCCTCCTCCCCTCGAACCACATGTCGGGCTTCGTATCGAAGCCCGGACACATTTGCCCGAAAGGTACCCTCATGTCCGTTTTCACCCGTCGCATCCTCCTGTCCGCGACCTTCGCCCTCGGGGCTGCTCTGACCGCGGCGCTTCCCGCCGCCGCCCAGCAGAAGAGCATCAAGGTCGGCGTGATGTCCGGCGCCGAGGAAGAAGTGGCGCAAGTCGTCAAGAAGGTGGCAGCCTCCAAGGGCCTCAACGTCGAGCTCATCCCCTTCTCCGACTACGCCCTCGTGAACGAGGCGCTGGAGCGTAAGGACCTCGACGCCAACGCCTTCCAGCACAAACCCTATCTCGACGCGCAGATCGCGGCGCGCGGCTACAAGATCGTGCCCGTGGGCTTCACCTTCGTGCAGCCCATCGGTCTGTACTCGGCCAAGGTGAAGTCCGTGACCGAGCTGCAGAGCGGCGCGAAGATCGGCATTCCCAACGATCCGAGCAACGGCGGGCGGGCGCTGAACCTTCTGGCTCAGGAGGGTGTGATCAAGCTCAAGGAGGGCAAGGGCCTGTCGCCGAGCCTGCTCGACATCGCCGAGAACCCAAAGAACATCCAGTTCTCCGAGCTCGACGCCGCGCAGCTGCCCCGCGCCCTGCCCGACCTCGATGCGGCCGTGATCAACACCGACCATGCCCTCAATGCCGGTCTCGACATCCGCAAGGACACGATCGCAGTCGAGAGCCGCGAGGGCAATCCTTACGCGAACTTCGTCGCGGCCCGTCAGGGCGACGAGAACCGCGCGGAGATCAAGACCTTCGTGGAATCCTACCAGTCCCCGGAAGTCGCGAAGTTCCTGGAGGAGCGGTTCAAGGGCGCCATCATCCCGGCCTGGTAAGCGGCGGCCATAACGCCCGTGAAGATATCCGTACGTCATGGCCGGGCTCGTCCCGGCCATCTCGGTAAGAGAGACGCGGCGCTCGACGGATCGCGAACCTGCACGAGGCCGGGGATGACGGAGAGGCGATCGGATGCCCCTCACGCTACTGAAGGCTCGTCGCCTCGAC
>DASRWK010000464.1:0-2631 GCA_035776715.1 Microvirga sp. | reverse complement strand
CACCCCGCATGACGGAATCCGCAAGCCGGTTGGCCGCGACTTCCATGTCGGTAAGTCCATGCGGGTCGGGCATCAGATCCCGCAGGCGGGGATTGAGAAAACCTTCCGTCTCCTGGATGCCGACGCCGCGTCCGGCGAGCACCCGCGCCAGGATGTCCGGTACGCCATGAGTCTGGGCGATGGCGATCGCAATCGCGCTCTGGGCGGCGCTGCAGCGCTCCACCCAGGTGCGGCCAAGAGCGGAATGGGTCACGCCCAGAAAGGGTTTCGGCAGGGAGATTGGCGATGATTCGGTCACAGCATGAGTATTAACCACGAAAATGTGGTCAAAACACCCTGCGGTACTGGATGAAGCCGCTGCGGGAGGCCACCTTGTCATAAAGCGCCTGGGCCGCCGTGTTGGTTTCATGCGTCAGCCAATAGACCCGGCTCGCCCCATCGGCCTGCGCCCGCTCGTAGACGGCCTCGATCAAGGCTCGCCCGACGCCGCGTCCCCTTGCCTCTTCGGCCGTGAAGAGATCCTGCAGATAGCAGTAATCGCCGACCGTCCAGGTGGAGCGGTGATAGAGGTAGTGCACGATACCGACGATCCTGCCGTCGAGCACGGCCACGAGGCCGTGCATGGGCTCGGCCGGATCGTTGAGACGCCGCCACGTCGTGTCCGTCACCTCGGCGGCGAGCGCGGATTTGTAGAAGGTGAGATAGCCGTGCCAGAGCGGCTCCCAGGCCTGCCGATCATCGGATCTGAAGGGGCGGATTTCGATCATGCGACCTCCTCGAACGCTCTCTCGCGGCCTCTCGCCATGGCCGCATTCGTTGCGGCCATCCATGTCTTGAACTCCGCTGGGTTCACAACGTGGATTGCCCAGAACAAGCCCGGCCATGACGAAGAGGACATGCGTCCTACTCTCGACGAGCCTAATCCAGGTGGAACTTCGCGAATTCGCGATGCTCGCCGTGGATGCGGCGCACGGTGCCGGTAGCAGAGCGGTAGACCACCGTCTCGGTCGTGATCACCTCCTTGCCGAAATGAACGCCCTTGAGCAGCGCCCCGTCGGTCACGCCGGTTGCGGCCACGATCACGTCGCCTCGTGCGAGGTCGGTCATGTCGTACTTCCTGTCAGGGTCGGTTACGCCCATCTGGAAGGCGCGGGAGCGCTTTTCCTCCGTGTCGAGGATCAGGCGTCCCTGCATCTGGCCGCCGATGCATCGCAGGGCGCCGGCTGCGAGCACGCCCTCGGGCGCAGCGCCGATGCCGAGATACATGTCGATACCCGTATCGGCAGGCTTCGTCGTGAAGATCACGCCCGCCACGTCGCCGTCGGTGATCAGGCGGACGCCGGCACCTGTCTTGCGGATCGCAGCGATCAGTTCCGCGTGGCGCGGCCGGTCGAGCACGAGGCAGTTGATCTCGTTCGGCTTCACGCCCTTCGCCTTCGCGAGGGCATGGATGTTGTCTTCCGGCGAAGCGTCGAGATCGACGACGCCGGCGGGGTAGCCGGGGCCGACGGCGATCTTGTGCATGTAGACGTCGGGGGCTGCCAGCAACGTACCGGCCTCGGCCATGGCCATGACGGCGATCGATCCCGGCATGTCCTTGGCGCAGAGTGTGGTTCCCTCCAGCGGGTCGACGGCGATGTCCACCTTCGGGCCCTGCTTGTTGCCGACCTTCTCGCCGATGAAGAGCATCGGCGCCTCGTAGCGCTCGCCCTCGCCGATCACCACGGTGCCGTCGATGGGGAGCTTGTTGAGTTCACGGCGCATGGCGTCCACGGCGGCCTGATCCGCCGCTTTCTCGTTGCCGCGCCCGCGCAGTCGGGCCGAAGCGACCGCCGCGCGCTCGGTGACGCGGACGAGCTCCATGGTCAGAATGCGCTCGATGATTTGCCCCGGTTGGACGGTAATGGCTTGCGACATGGACGTGTCGTCTCCCTCTTGACGGTGATCGGCAGGCGCATGGGCCCGCCGGATGTTAATCACGCTCGATGCGAATGACTTGGGGCGGCTCGGCAATAAGACCATCCCCCGAGATCTTATCCAGCGCAGATCGGATCGAGGCCTCGGTCGCCGCGTAGGTAATGAGGACCAGGGAAACGGGCGCGCCGGACCGCCCATGGGGGTCCTGCGTGGCCGCCAGTTCGGAGCGCTTCTGCAGGATGCTCTCGAGCGAAATGTCGGCCTCCGCCATGCGGGTCGCGACTCCGGCGGCAACGCCGGGCCGGTCGTGAACCGTGAGGCGAATGTAGTAGCCGCCCTCATGGCGCTGCATGGGAGCCCTGGGAGCGGCTTCCAACTGATCGACCGGCTTGCCGAAAAGCGGCTGAGCCAATCCCGCGGCCACATCCGCGATGTCGGCCACCACGGCGGAGGCGGTTGCGTCCCCTCCGGCCCCTGGGCCGATCAGCGTGAGCTCGCGCACCGCATCGGCATCGATGGTCACGGCGTTCGTAACCCCCATGACCTGCGCGATGGACGAGGTCTTCGGCACCATGGTCGGATGCACGCGCTGCTCGATACCGGTTTCCGTGCGCTCGGCGACGCCGAGGAGCTTGATGCGGAAACCAAGCTCCTTCGCCATGGAGAGGTCGAGGGGGGTAATGGAGGAGATTCCCTCCACATAGATCGCATCGG
>DASRWK010000463.1:0-1836 GCA_035776715.1 Microvirga sp. | reverse complement strand
CCGCCCAGAGGTGCAATTGCGCCCGATTTGAATCGTTGAGTCCATGGAAGGCACCCCGTGCTGGTGCTAAAAGCGGCAGGTCCCGAACCGAAACGGTCATCCGATGAAGAAAATCGAAGCCATCATCAAACCTTTCAAGCTCGATGAAGTCAAAGAAGCCCTTCAGGAGGTCGGTCTCCAGGGCATCACCGTCATCGAGGCGAAGGGTTTCGGCCGTCAGAAGGGCCATACCGAGCTTTACCGCGGGGCGGAATACGTCGTCGATTTCCTCCCTAAGGTGAAGCTCGAGATCGTCCTGAATGACGACATGGTCGAAAGCGCCATCGACGCAATCCGTAAGGCGGCCCAGACAGGCCGCATCGGAGACGGAAAAATCTTCGTGTCGACGGTCGAAGAGGCCGTCCGCATCCGTACGGGCGAGACAGGATCCGACGCGATCTAAACTCGCCGTCTCTCAAGCCGAGGCATCAGCCGAGGACAATCTCAAGGGCAGAAGAGGACCTACCACCATGCAGACCGCCAAGGATGTGCTCAAGGCGATCAAAGATAACGACGTAAAGTACGTCGACTTCCGTTTCACCGATCCGCGCGGCAAGTGGCAGCACGTGACCTTCGACGTCTCGATGGTCGATGAGGACCTGTTCGCCGACGGCATCATGTTCGACGGCTCCTCCATTGCCGGCTGGAAGGCGATCAACGAGTCGGACATGACCCTCATGCCCGACCCGACGACGGCCCAGATGGACCCCTTCTTCTCGGCCGCCACCATGTCGATCAACTGCGACATCCTCGAGCCGGCCACCGGCGAGCCCTATAACCGCGACCCGCGCAGCATCGCCAAGAAGGCCGAGGCATACCTGCAGTCCACGGGCATCGCCGACACGGTCTATGTCGGTCCCGAGGCCGAATTCTTCGTGTTCGACGACGTGAAGTTCATGGCCGACCCCTACAACACCGGCTTCAAGCTCGACTCGTCCGAGCTGCCGATCAACGGCGACACGGCCTATGAGGGCGGCAACCTCGGCCACCGCATCCCGACCAAGGGCGGCTACTTCCCGGTTCCCCCGCTGGATTCGGCTCAGGACATGCGCGGCGAAATGCTCGCCGCCATGAAGGCCATGGGCGTGACGGTCGAAAAGCACCACCACGAGGTGGCTTCCGCCCAGCACGAGCTCGGCACGAAGTTCAACACCCTCGTCCGCACCGCCGACGAGATGCAGATCTACAAGTACTGCATCCACAACGTCGCTCAGTCCTACGGCAAGACGGCCACCTTCATGCCAAAGCCGGTCTATGGCGACAACGGCTCGGGCATGCACGTGCACCAGTCCCTCTGGAAGGGCGGCAAGCCCCTCTTCGCGGGCAACAAGTATGCCGACCTGTCCCAGGAGTGCCTGTGGTACATCGGCGGCATCATCAAGCACGCCAAGGCCCTGAACGCCTTCACCAACCCGTCGACCAACTCCTACAAGCGCCTGGTCCCGGGCTACGAGGCTCCGGTTCTGCTGGCCTACTCGGCCCGTAACCGCTCGGCTTCCTGCCGTATTCCGTGGACGACCTCGCCGAAGGCCAAGCGCGTCGAGGTCCGTTTCCCCGATCCGACCGCCAACCCGTATCTCGCCTTCGCGGCGATGCTGATGGCCGGCCTCGACGGCATCGTGAACAAGATCGATCCCGGCCAGGCCATGGACAAGGATCTCTACGATCTGCCCCCGAAGGAGCTCAAGAAGATCCCGACGGTCTGCGGCTCGCTGCGCGAAGCCCTCGCCAGCCTCGACAAGGACCGCGCGTTCCTCAAGGCCGGCGGCGTCTTCAACGACGACTTCATCGACAGCT
>DASRWK010000462.1:0-2985 GCA_035776715.1 Microvirga sp. | reverse complement strand
CTTGTTCTTCACGACGACCTTGATGGCATCCTCCACGCGGTCCTTGGCATACCGCAGGGCTTCCGGAAGATCCTCCATCGCGAATGTGTGAGTATGGACCAGCGTGGCGTCGAAGCGCTTCTGGCGCATGAACGCCTCGGCGCGGTGGGTCGCCGTCTTGCCCTCGCCGCGGATCCCGTAGAGATAGATGTTGTTGCGGACCAGGTAGGCCACGTCGACCGGAACGGCGTCGCTCGGGAAGGCGGCGAGGCAGATCTTGCCTCCTCGATTGAGCATCTGAGCGGCTTCGTTGACGGCATTCGGCGCACCCGAGCACTCGAGAACATAATCGACGCCCTTGCCACCCATGATGCGCTTGACCGCCTCGACGGGATCCTCCTTCCGGACGTTGATGACGTGGTCGGCACCGAGCTTCTTGCCCATCTCGAGGCGATTGTCGCGCGTTCCGGTGAGAATGACCGGCTGAGCCCCGAGCGCTTTGGCAACCGCCGCGCCAAGCAGCCCGATCGGACCTGGGCCGCTGACGACCACGCTCTCACCGGCGACGAGGCCGCCGAGCTCGGTCAGGCCGTACATCGCCGTTCCGGCCGTAACCACCAGGGTCGCCTCTTCGTCGCTCATGCTGTCCGCGACATGCACCAGGGTGTTGATGTTGTTCACCTGGTACTCGCAGAATCCGCCATCGGTCGTGAAACCGTTCGCGCGATGCCCCTTGTCGACATCTCCGTAGTTCTTGCCGTAATTGTGGCACGAAGTGTACATGCCCTGGCGGCAGCGCTTGCATTGTCCGCATCCGGCGTGGATCTCGACGGTCACGCGGTCACCGATCTTGTATTCGTCAACGCCTGGGCCGAGGGCCACGACCGTGCCCATGTATTCGTGACCCGGCGTGAAGTTCTTGTTGAACGGTGCACCGCCCTGAATCTGAGCCGGCGGGCCGTGGCTGATGATCTCCAGATCGGTTGCGCAAATGGCGACCGCATCGATGCGGACCAGAACTTCCGCCTTCTTCGGAACCGGCACGGGCTTGTCGACCAGGCTCAGCTGGCCGGGATCTCCCAACACCCAGGCCTTCATGGTCTCCGGGACCGGGTAATCGGCATGGGTACGAACGTTCTCTGGCATCGGCATGTATAGATCTCCTCCGGGCAGCCACATTCTTGGAGCGCGAAACTAAATGAGACACGATCCTTTGTTGTCGTGTCCGATTATTCAGAAGGTATCTTGTGGCTTCAAACAGCAGTGCTTAATTCACTTAGGATCAGCCAACAAAGATCAGATAATTTCCACTTCCTTCCCCTGTTATTATTTGGTTTCAAAAAGTATGGTTTGGTGGAACTCGCCCGTCAACGACGTGAAGCGCAATTTCACGATATGAAAGTGAATGCCCCTCCGACCGCGACTGTTCACGCCTGCGCAGGCGGCCAAACCCCTGATTTGATTGGCATGTTCGCGCGTTCCGTCGCAGCTTCGGGAAATCGGCAGGATGTGCCGGGCGTTCTGTGACGCCCGCATGCGACGGGTTGGCATGGCGGCCATGTAGGCGCCGGAATTGGTCGCCGACCATGCCGGATCAGGCGGATCATTCCATGCCGCCAAGGCCGGACATGCACAGGCCGCGATCCGAAACCCGAGCTGTGGTGCGCCCGGGCTCGAAGGTCTGCGCATTCACCGGCCGGACCGCTCCCCTTCCCAGTCTACCGCGGCCGCCACTCTCTTCGCGAAGGAGAGGCGAGGGGCCTGGCGGCAAGTGCGGGGTCAGCAAAGCTGCCGGTATCGCGCGGATAGGCTGAGGAGCGGATCGAGGACCTTTCGAGGCTCACGCTCCTGGACGGCGCATCAATCGCTGCGGCCCCGAAGGACCGCGCGAGATTCAGGCGGCCCGTCCTTGGAGATACCCTTTCGCTGCCCTGACAGGGCCGTCGCATTGGGGCGACACCGACGCAAGCACGTCCTCCGGTGCGACCCTGCCGAGCCAAACATCGAGTGCCGTCATCGCCACCCAGCCGGGCTCTCCTGCCGCGCGGTCGGCAAGGTGCGGAAGCGCAGCATCGGCGCAGCTCCTGACATCGGCGATGATGGCCTGCGGAGCACGGACGTCGGCGAGGCGTTTATTCATCTCGGCCTGCAGCGGGTCGACAATCAGAAAATTGACGATGAGAATCAGAATCTCTTGGATCATGCTCGTCCAGTCGCCGGCCATCGGATCAGGCAGGATCCGACATCACGTAAGTGGCGGCGTGGCTTACGTCAGAGGGGCCCGGATCGGGGGTCCCTCCCGAGATAGGCATGAATGGAGATGGTTCAAGGGACCGCCGGATCAGTTGGCCGGGCGGGGAATGCGAGGAACGCTCTCGATCAGTTGCCGTGTATAGGCGTTGCGAGGAGACTTGAACACGGCCTCGGTCGGCCCGCTCTCGACGACGGCGCCCTTGTTCATGACGACGACATCGTCGCAGAGATGCCGAACCACGGCCAGATTGTGCGAGATGAAGAGATAGGTCAGGTTCAGACGCGCCCTGAGATCCTGCAGGAACATGATGATCTGAGCCTGAACCGAAACGTCGAGCGCGGAGGTGGGCTCGTCGAGAACCAGAAGGCGCGGCTCCAGCGCCACGGCGCGGGCGATGCAGACGCGCTGCTTCTGGCCTCCGGAGAGTTCGTGCGGATAGCGGTACTTGAAGGTCTTCGGCAGGCTGACGATATCGAGCAGCTCCTCGACCTTACGGTCGAGCTCCGAGCCCCGGACCTTCGTCTGAACCAGAAAAGGTTCGGCGATGGCGTCCCCGATCGTGTCGCGCGGGTTGAGCGCCGAGTGCGGGTTCTGGAAGACGATCTGCATGTTCCGCCTCATCCGGCGGAGGGCTTCGCCTGTCTTGGCGGTCAGATCGTCGCCATCGAACATGACGGTGCCCGAGGTCGGCTCGATCAGCCGCATGACCATGCGGGCGACCGTCGATTTGCCGGAGCCCGACTCGCCGACAA
>DASRWK010000461.1:0-2075 GCA_035776715.1 Microvirga sp. | reverse complement strand
GCTCGTGGACTGGCGTGATGCCAATGTTCATGTGCTGACGCACAGCTTGCACTACGGGATGAGCGTATTCGAAGGCGTGCGCGCCTACGAGACGGCCCAGGGCACGTCCATTTTCCGTCTGCCGGAGCACACACGGCGGCTGATGAACTCCGCCAAGATATTCCAGATGAAGCTGGGATACGACTTCGAAGCGCTGATGCGGGCCCAGAAAGAAGTGGTCCGCGCCAATGAACTTCGGAGCTGCTACCTGCGGCCGATCGCCTGGGTGGGGTCGGAGAAGTTGGGTGTGTCGCCGAAGGGCAACACGGTGCATGTCGCCATCGCAGCCTGGCCCTGGGGTGCCTACCTGGGCGAGGACGGCCTTACCAAGGGCATCCGGGTGAAGACATCGTCGTTCACCCGACATCACGTCAATGCCTCGCTCGTGCGCGCGAAAGCATCGGGCTACTACATCAACTCGATCCTGGCCAACTCCGAAGCGACCAACGATGGCTACGACGAGGCGCTCCTGCTCGACACCGAGGGTTATGTCTCGGAGGGCTCGGGCGAGAACGTCTTCATCGTCCGGCAGGGCAGGTTGTACACCCCGGACCTGGCATCCTGCCTCGATGGCATCACCCGGGATTCGGTGATCACGATGGCGCGTGACATGGGGATCGAGGTGATTGAAAAGCGGATCACGCGCGACGAGGTCTACTGCGCGGACGAAGCCTTCTTCACCGGCACGGCCGCAGAAATCACGCCAATCCGGGAGCTGGACAACCGCGTCGTCGGCGCAGGCGGCCGCGGCCCGCTCACCGAAAAGCTTCAGAGCCTGTTCTTCGACGTGATCGCCGGCAAGTCGGACCGGTACGGCCATTGGCTCCATTCAATCACTACCTGACGGGCACTGCCTGACGGACCAAGCGTCATGGCGATCGCGATGAACCAGAGCAAAAATGACGATGCGGTGGTGGAAATGGACGGCTCCGACGGCCCCGCCTTCTGCCCGCATCCCCGAATGACCCTGTGGAATCAGCATCCCCGCATTTTCCTGGACCTCTCAGTCACCGGCGAGGCCAGGTGTCCCTACTGCGGCACCCGGTACCGGCTGAAGCCGGGTGCCCGGATCCACAGACACTGACATGTCGGCCACACCGGCCCGCCCGGTGGTAAAGCAGGCGGGCGACACCCTGGTGTGACCTTTTGGGCATCGGCCCTGGACGTGCGGCCACACAATGCAGGCAGATGGCGCCGCACGCTGCATGCGCCCGAACACTCTCGTGGGTGAATCTTGTTCTTCGCAACCGCGTCCCGGCGATCCTTGATTGTCGCACCGTCGACCGTCACCGAGTCCGTCCTGGCGCAACCCCTGCTCGCCCTGCTCCGGCGCTTCGACGCCTTCGGTCGCGTGGATGTGCTTGCCGATGCCGGGGTGGCGCCCCTCTTCCGGGCCATGTCCGAGCCGGACGAAGTGATCGAAACCGACATCGGGCTGGAACGGGTCGCCTTGCTGCGGCGGCTCGCGCTCTCGCGCAGGATCGAGGCAGGATCGTACGACTGCGCCTACATCCTGCAGGAGGCCAGGGTCGCGGGAATGGCGCCCTGGCTCGCGCGGATCCCCCGGCGCATGGTGGTTGGTGCCGAACCCTCCCGCAGGGGGCCGCCCGCTGCCTGCCGCGCGGGCGCGCGTGACCAGCCGATTGGCGATCGCTTCGTCGCCATGGCGTTTCCCCCTGGCGAGAGCCTGCCGTCAGGCATTCCCGCCCCGCAGATCGTGTCGCCGCCGGAGATGACCGAGGCGCTGGCCAGGCGGTTGAGCATTGACTTGAGCAGGCCGCTGGTCCTCCTGTGCCCTTCGTCCGAGCTCGGGCCGGGAAGCGAATGGCCCGTGCGGCACTACGCCGAACTGGCCTCGCTGATCGCTCTTCAATGGCCGGAAGTCGCCATTGGGCTCATCGGGAGCGCGGGGGACCGGGCAGTAGCCACGCAAGTTTCCCTCCTGTCGGGAGAGCCGCTGCACAATTGGGCGGGGCGGATCGACTTGACCGAGACGCTGGCACTGATGAGCCACGCCGCCGCCGTGGTGACCTCGG
>DASRWK010000460.1:0-2140 GCA_035776715.1 Microvirga sp. | reverse complement strand
TTCCGGCCCAAGAGATCTACAACGACGGTCTCGCGCGGATCCAGAAGAAGGATTTCGAAGGCGCCGCCAAGAAGTTCAACAGCCTCGACCGCCAGTATCCGTATTCGGAATGGGCGCGCAAAGGGCTGATTATGGAGGCCTATGCCAATTACGAGGGCGGCCTGTACGAGGAGGCGATCACCGCTTCCAGGCGCTATCTGCAGCAGCACCCGAACACGCCCGATGCGGCCTATGCGCAGTACCTGATGGCCTCGTCCTACTACGATCAGATCCCGGACATCACCCGCGATCAGGCGGCGTCCGAGCGCGCCATCGCCGCGCTGCAGGACCTGATCCAGCGTTATCCGCAATCCGAGTACGTGGCCGACGCGAAGAAGAAGATCCAGGTGGCCAGCGACCAGCTCGCCGGCAAGGAGATGGAGGTTGGCCGCTTCTACCTTCAGAAGCGCAATTATCCCGGGGCCATCAACCGGTTCCGCACCGTGGTTTCGCGCTATCAGACGACCCGCCACACGGAAGAGGCGCTCCAGCGTCTCACCGAGGCCTACATGGCCATGGGCATCGTCAGCGAGGCGCAGACCGCCGCCGCCGTTCTCGGCCATAACTTCCCTGACAGTCCTTGGTACAAGGACGCCTATGCCCTGCTGACCAAGGGCGGCGTGGAGCCGCGGGAGAATTCCCAGTCCTGGATCAGCAAGGCTTTCCGTGGCGTTCCCCAGGTCGGTCAGCGGGCGGGGTAAGCCTCACATTCCATGCTGATCCAGCTGGCGATACGCGACATCGTCCTCATCGACAGGCTCGAGCTTCATTTTCACGAGGGGCTCTCCGTCCTGACGGGTGAAACGGGCGCGGGCAAATCCATTCTGCTCGATGCCTTTGCTCTGGCCCTTGGCGGGCGCGGCGATGGGAGCCTCGTCCGCCATGGGGAGTCTCAGGGACAGGTCACGGCCGTGTTCGACTGTCCGATGGATCACCCGGCCCGCCGCATCGCCCGCGAGGCGGATATCGATGTTGATGGAGACCTGATCCTGCGCCGCGTCCAGCTGGCGGACGGGCGCACCCGTGCCTTCGTCAACGATCAGCCGGTGAGCGTCCAGGTGCTCAAGGCCATCGGCGGAACCCTGGTCGAGATCCATGGGCAGCACGACGACCGTGCGCTCGTCGATCCCATCAGCCACCGGGCCATCCTCGATGCCTTCGGCGGGCTTGCCGGCGAGGTTCAAGCCGTCGCGGAGACCGCCCGCCGCGTGCGGGATGCCCGTACGGCCCTCCAGGAGCATCGCGGCCGGATCGAGAAAGCCCGCAAGGAGGCCGACTTCCTGCGCCATGCGGTGGAGGAGCTGACCGCTCTCAACCCGCAGGCGGGTGAGGAGGAGACTCTGGCCGAGCGCCGGGTCGTCATGATGCAGTCCGAGAAGGTCGCGCAGGATCTCAACGAGGCCTATGAGGCCGTTGCAGGTACCGCATCGCCCATTCCGGAACTCTCGGCCGCCGTGCGCAAGCTCGAACGTCGCAGTGCCCAGGCGCCGGCTCTCGTGGAGCCCAGCGTCAAGGCGCTCGATGTCGCGCTCGTCGCGATCGACGAGGCCCGCGCCGCTCTGGAAGAGGCGATCCGCGCCACCGAGTACGATCCCCGCGAGCTGGAACAGACCGAGGAGCGCCTCTTCGCGCTCCGCGCCGCTGCCCGCAAATACGACGTGCCCGCCGACGAACTCGCGGCTTTGCGCCAGCGTTTCGAGGGGGATGTCGCCGCGATCGACGCCGGTGAGGAACATCTGGCCGGGCTGGAGAAGGCTCTCAAGGAGGCCGATCAGGCCTATCTGGCGGTTGCCCGGACGCTCTCGGAGGGCCGCCGGAAAGCCGCCCAGGCGCTCGACGCCGCAGTGCAGGCCGAGCTTCCGCCCCTGAAGCTGGAGCGCGCCCGCTTCATCACGGAAATCCAGACAGACGAGAGCAGTCGCGATCCGGCGGGCTTCGAGCGCGTGGAGTTCTGGGCGCAGACCAACCCGGGCACTCGCCCGGGCCCGCTCCTGAAGGTGGCGTCGGGGGGCGAGCTCTCGCGCTTCATGCTGGCCCTGAAGGTCGTGCTGGCGGACAAGGGCTCGGCTCCCACTCTGGTCTTCGACGAAATCGACACCGG
>DASRWK010000459.1:0-6244 GCA_035776715.1 Microvirga sp. | reverse complement strand
TTCCATCTCACAGGATTGCTTGAAAACATGTCCCGCGCTTCCCTGATGCCTGTCTTCGACGGCCACAACGACGTTCTCCTGCGCCTCATGCGCGGCCGGATCCAGCCGGAGAAGGCCTTCCTGGAAGGCGACAACATCGGTCATCTCGACTGGCCGCGGATGAAGCAGGGCGGCTTCTTCGGCGGGTTCTTCGCCGTTTACGTGCCGTCCGACGACCAGGGCGTCGATGTCGACGCGCTCATGACCCACCCGGAATACGACGTTCCGCTGCCGCCTGTCCTGGATCTCGCGCCCAGCCAGCAGGTAACAGTCCGCATGGCCTCGCTCCTCATCCGCATCGAGCGCGCCTCGAAGGGCGAAGTGAAGATCTGCCGTTCGGCAGCCGATATCCGTCACTGCCTCGACAACGGCATGCTCGCCGCGATCCTGCATATCGAAGGCGCGGAAGGCATCGACCCCGATCTCCACATGCTGGACGTGCTCTACGAGAGCGGACTGCGCTCCATCGGTCCGGTCTGGAGCCGCCCGAACATCTTCGGCTACGGCGTGCCGTTCCGCTATCCCTCGACGCCGGATACGGGCCCCGGCCTCACCGAGCGCGGCCGTGACTTGGTGAAGGCGTGCAACCGCCTCAAGATCATGATCGACCTCTCGCACCTCAACGAGAAGGGTTTCTGGGAAGTCGCCAAGCTGTCGGACGCACCCCTCGTCGCAACGCATTCGAACGCCCACGCGGTGTGCCCGCATTCCCGCAACCTGACCGACAAGCAACTCGCTGCCATCCGCGAGAGCCGCGGCATGGTGGGCGTGAACTTCGCGACCTCGTTCATCCGTCCCGACGGCCAGCGCAGCGACGACACGCCTCTCGAGGAGATGATCCGCCATATGGACCACCTGATCGAGCATGTGGGGGTGGATGGCGTCGGCTTCGGCTCGGATTTCGACGGCGCGACCATTCCGGCCGAGATCGGCGACGTACGCGGCCTGCCGCGGCTCGTGGAGGCCATGCGCAGGCACGGCTATGACGAGGCGACCCTGCGCAAGCTCTGCTACGAGAACTGGATCAACGTTCTCGAGCGCACCTGGGGGCAATGAAGCTGGTTCCCCCGTATCCTGCCCGGATTTGCTTTCCTCTCCGGACATGGCCGGGCCTGTCCTGGCCATGTCGGATCTGAACAGCGCAACCCTTCGCATGGTCGGGATCAGCGGCACGGGGCCGGTGATGACGCGGGAGGTACTTACCGCTCCGCCTTCGAGGTCAGGGCGAACACGCTCGCGATGCCGCCGACGCCCAGCATCAGCAGGAGACTGACCGCGTTGATCGCCGGCGTCGCGCCCTCGCGCATTTGACCGTACATGGTGATCGGCAGAGGCGGCTCGGAGCCTACGAGCATCAATGTCGTATTGAAGTTCTCGAAGGACATGAGCAGCGCCACGAGTCCCGCGCCGATGAGCGCAGGTCTCAGGAAAGGCAGCGTGATCGTGCGCAGCACGCGCGCGCGGCTAGCGCCGAGATCGAAGGCCGCCTCCTCCAGGGAGCGGTCGAACCTGCGCAGACGCGCGGCGATGATGAGCGTGGCTATCGTCAAAATGAAGGAGAGCTGGCCGAGAATGACAAGAGACAGGCCGGGACGCAGGAAATCGAGATCCGTCTGAAGCCATTCCTCGAGTCCGTTCGCCACGCGCGAGAAGAAGGCCAGGATCGAGATGCCGAGTACCACGCCGGGAATGACGAGGGGCCAGAGCATCATCATCGACAGCAGCGTCTTGCCGGGGAACTCGGCCCGCTCCAGCACCCAGGCGTTCACGGTGCCGACGACAACGGCGAGCAGCGCCACGGGCACGGCGACCCTGAAACTGTTGGCGATGGTATCCAGCCAGATCGGATCGACGAGCACCCCCGGCTTCCCGAAAACATCCCCCGAGCCGATGAACCATTCGAGCGTGAAGCCCTTCCAGGGCGGAGACGGGAACGGGCTCGCATTAAAGGCGAAGATCGCCACGACCAGCAGCGGCGCGAACAGGAAGATGTAGAATGCCGCGATGTAGAGCTTCCAGGTAAAGGTCGGACGGTTCATGACTGTTCAAGCCTGCTTCAAGGTGGTGCCCAGGCTCTGTCCGGTGAGACGGAGTCCGGCCCAGACGATGGCCGAAGACAGCAGGAGAAGGAGCATGCCGAAGGCTGCGCCCTGCGGCCAGTTGAAGCGCGTGATGAACTGCGCGTAGATCTGCTCTGTGAACCAGAGGCCGTTCTTGCCCCCGAGCAGCACCGGAGTCGCGAAATTGCCGACGGTGAGCATGAACACGATGATCGAGCCCGCCACGATGCCCGGCATCGCGTGAGGAACGACGATGCGCCGCAGCACCGTCCAGCGGCTGCCGCCGAGATCGAACCCCGCCTCGACCACGGCAGGCTCCAGGCTCTCCAGCGCATTGGCGAGCGGCACGATCATGAAGAGCAGGCCGCCATAGACGAGGCCGAGGATCACCGCGCCGTCGTTGTAGAGGAACTCGATGCGCTCCCCGGTCAGCCCTGTCGCCTGAAGCACGTATGAGATCACGCCGGTCTCGCGCAGCAGCATCATCCAGCCGAGCGTGCGCACGAGCTCGGACACCCAGAACGGCAGAAGACAGAGCAGCAGCAGCATGGCCTTCAGGCGCCCCTGCGCCACGCGGGCGATGTAGAGCGCGATGGGAAAGGCGAGCACGAGGGTGAGCGCCGTCACCAGGATCGACATGATCGCCGTGCGTGCGAAGGTGCGCCAGTAGAGCGGCTCCGTGAAGAACTCGAGATAATTGCCGAAGCCGAAGGCGTAGACACGCGGGGCCACCCTCTCGCTGAAGGAGAGAATGAGAATCTCCACATGGGGAAGCACGATGAGCAGGCCCAGCCAGAGAACAGCGGGAGCCAGGAGCAGAAAGAGCGTGAGTCGCGTACCCGGTTTGGTGCTCATGCGGAAAAGACCTTCATGGCATCCGCAGTCCAGCCCACGTGGATCGGGGCGCCGACCTGGATGCCGGCGAGCGGGCCTGCCTGCGGCAGCACCGCGCGAACGGGCTCGTCGAATCCCGCCGTGTCGATGAGAAGGCTCGAATTGGCACCATCGAAGAGCACGGCCGAGACGCGGCCTTCGAACCGGTTGGGCAATCCGCCGAGAGCGGATGAATCCTGCGCCAGCGCGATGGCCTCGGGACGGACGAAGGCGAGCGTCGCCTTGCCGGCGACCTCGCCCTGCCCCTGGATCACCACTCCTGATGGCAGGCGCACGGAAATCGCGCCGCTGGAGACAGCGGTCGCTTCGCCTTGCCACCTGTTCGTTTCGCCGACGAAGCTCGCTACGAAGGGCGTGGCGGGATTGTGATAGAGCTCGCGCGGGCTTCCCATCTGCTCGAACCTGCCCTGGTTCATCACGGCGATCCGGTCGGACATGACCAACGCCTCCGACTGGTCGTGCGTGATATAGGCGAAGGTCGTGTTGAAGGTCGCCTGCAGCTGCTTGAGCTCGATCTTCATGTGTTCGCGCAGCTTGAGGTCGAGCGCGCCGAGCGGCTCGTCGAGAAGAACGAGCGTCGGCTCGAGTACGAGGCAGCGGGCAATCGCAACGCGCTGACGCTGGCCGCCCGACAGAGCCGTCACGCGGCGCCCGCCGAAACCCTTCAGGCCGACGCGCTCCAGCATGCGGTTCGCGCGCTCCTCGGCCTCGGCGCGAGAGATCCCGCGGCAGGCCAGGCCATAGGCCACGTTCTCGCCCACGCTCATCATCGGAAACAGCGCGAGGCTCTGGAACACCATGTTCACGGGGCGCTTGTTGGCCGGAACGCCGATCATCGACCTGCCCCTGATGCGGATGTCGCCGGAGGTCGGCTGCTCGAAGCCTGCTATCATGCGCATCAGCGTGGTCTTGCCGCAGCCGGAAGGCCCGAGAATGGAGAAGAACTCGCCCGGCGCGACGCTGAAGCTCACGTCGTTGACGGCCGCATGGGAGCCGAAGCGCTTGACGACGTTGACGAGATCGAGATCAGTGGATTGTGTCATGGACGCGCGCCGGAAATAGTCATCCCCCGGGCGAGCGCATCATGCGGAAAGCGAACCCTGCTTTCCGCTCGAACAATGCGCTCGCTCATCAATTGAGCATCGGGTGGATCCCAAAAGTGGAATCCACTTTTGGGTCCGATGCTATGGCCAGGCGATGTTATCGATCGAGAGGGAGGCTTTAGGAGCCGGCCTTCAGCCGGTCGAGGACCTTGCCCTCGATTTCCTCGATCCCGGCCGGCACGGCTGGATACCACTTGATGTTGTCGATGGCGGCCTTCGGGAAGCTGTCGGCGAACTGGTCCTTCAGCGTGCCCTGCATGAGCTTGTCGGCGCCGTTCGAAGCGGTGAAGTTGCCGGCGGAAGCGGCCACCTTCGCGGCAATCTCGGGCCGCATGTTGAAATTGATCCACTTGTAGGCGGCCTCGTCGTTGCGGCCCTTGGCCGGAATGGCGAAGGTGTCGACCCAGCCCAGCGCGCCGGACTTCGGGGCAATGAACTTGATGTCCGCGTTTTCCGAGTTCAGCTTCCAGCCGCCCGTATCCCACGCCATTGCGGCGACGACTTCGCCGGAACGCAAAGCGTTGAGGAGCTGGTCCTTGCCGTCCCAGAAGAACTTCACGGTCTTCTTGCACTCGGCGAGCTTGGCGCCGACCTTGTCCATCATCGCGGCGTAGGCCTTGGCATCGCCGTAGGATGCGAAGGGATCCATGCCGTTGGCGAAAGCAAACGCGATGAGCGCCGGACGCTTGGACCGGAAGCTCGTCTTGCCCGTGAGCGCAGGATCGCACAGATCGTTGTAGTCGGCGACGTTCGGAGCGGCCTTGGTGTTCACGATGAGGCCGTCGGTGCCCCAGATGTGAGGAACGCCGTAGACCTTGCCGTCGACGGTGGTGTTCCTCTTCGTCGACTCGAGCATGGAGGCGATGAACTGATCGGACTTGATCTTCGACAGATCGAGCGGTTTGTAGATGCCGAACTCGGTCTGCGGACCGGCGATGCGGTCCTGGCTCGGCTGCACCAGATCGAAGCCTGCGCCCTGCGTCGCGCGCAGCTTTGAGATCATCTCCTCGTTGTTCGAGAGCGTGATCTCGACCTCGATGCCGGTTTCCTTCGTGAACTGGTCCACGACCTCTTTTGGAGCGTAATCCGCCCAGGTCAGGAGCCGCAGCTTCTCGGCCGCCTGGGCCGTCCCGGCGATCATGAGAGCGGCGAAGGCCGTGGCCAGCTTGAGACCGGCGCGCTTGGTCAACATTGTCATCCTCCAGTGTGGTCGGGCTTTTACCCGTGTTCCCCAGTTGCAAAGTTATATGACAGCGCGACGACAGGCTAGGGGGTTCAAAAGCCGGCTCAGGACCCCTTCGAGAGGTGACAGCCCCCTGCCCCATGGTATGGATAAGCTCTGTTTTCCGGAGTCTCTCCAGTCATGCGCAGTCTCTACCCCGAAATAGATCCCTACGATCACGGCATGCTCGACGTGGGCGACGGGCACAGAGTCTATTGGGAATTGTGCGGCAATCCCGAAGGCAAGCCCGTGGTGTTCCTCCATGGCGGTCCCGGCGGCGGCTGCTCGCCGATGGCGCGGTGCCTGTTCGACCCGGAAAAGTACAAGATCCTGCTCTTCGACCAGCGCGGCTGCGGACGCTCGACTCCTTATGCCAGCCTGGAAGCCAACACCACGTGGCACCTCGTGGCCGATATCGAGCGCCTGCGCGAGATGATCGGCGTGGACAGGTGGATGGTGTTCGGCGGCTCCTGGGGTTCGACGCTCGCCCTCGCCTATGCGCAAACCCATCCGGAGCGCGTCACGCAACTCGTCCTGCGCGGCATCTTCACCCTCCGTCGCGAGGAGCTGCTCTGGTATTACCAGGAAGGCGCCTCCTGGATCTTTCCGGACAAGTGGGAGGCCTTTCTCGCCCCGATCCCTCCGGAGGAGCGCGGCGACCTGATGGCCGCCTACCGCAGGCGCCTGACCGACCCGGATCCGGCCGTTCAGCGGAGGGCCGCACGGGCGTGGAGCCTCTGGGAGGGTGAGACCATCACCCTCCTGCACAATCAGGACTTCAGCGATCAGTTCGGCGACGAACACTACGCCATCGCGTTCGCGCGCATCGAGAACCACTACTTCGTCAACGGAGGATGGCTCGAAGAGGGGCAGCTGATCCGCGACGCCCATAAGCTGAAGGGCATTCCCGGCGTGATCATCCAGGG
>DASRWK010000458.1:0-1846 GCA_035776715.1 Microvirga sp. | reverse complement strand
GCAGCGAGGGTATCTGGGCATGGCCCGTCGTTTCAACAAGATTGCATTCGTGGCCAGTGCTGCGCCCGACGCGCAGAGCGCGCTCGAAGCCCTGATGAGACGCTATGAGCACGTCGCCCCTGAGGATGCGGACGTGATCGTGGCGCTCGGCGGCGACGGGCTGATGCTGCAGACGCTTCATGCCACCATGGGCGCCTCCAAGCCCATCTACGGCATGAACAAGGGCACGGTGGGCTTCCTGATGAACGAGTTCAAGGAGGACGACCTGTTCGAGCGCCTGGAGAGCGCGGAGCGCAGCGTCGTCCACCCCCTCCTCATGGTCGCCTGGGACGTTCTCGGCGTGTCCCACACCGCCCGCGCCATCAACGAGGTCTCGATGCTGCGCCAGACCTATCAGGCGGCTAAACTCCGCGTGAGCATCGACGGCCGGGTGCGCATCATCGAGCTGATCGCCGACGGCATTCTCGTGGCCACGCCCGCCGGTTCGACGGCCTACAACCTGTCCGTCGGCGGCCCGATCCTGCCGCTGAACTCCCCGCTCCTCGCGCTGACGCCGATCTCCGCATTCCGCCCCCGCCGCTGGCGCGGCGCGCTGCTGCCGGACTACGCCAAGATCGAGATCGAGGTTCTCGAGGCCGAGAACCGCCCGGTGAGCGCCGTGGCCGACCATACGGAGTTCCGCAACGTCTCCCGCGTGCACGCGTCCATGGACAGAAGCGTCGACCTCGTGATGCTGCATGATCCCGGGCACAGCCTCGACGAGCGCATCCTGCGGGAGCAGTTCGGCTATTGATTTCCAACAGGCATGAGCGACATGCCCTTCCCGGTACAGGAGGACAACGTGATGAGCGATGAGAACCGGCACCCGCGCGGCGGCCTCTATTTCGAGGATTTCGTGGTGGGTACCGTCATCAAGCACCGCCTGACGAGGACGGTGACGCAGATGGACAACATGCTGTTCTCCAACATGACGCTGAACCCGCAGCCGCTCCACATCGACGCGCATTTCTGCGCCACCGAGACGGAATGGGGCAAGCCACTCATGAATTCCCTCTTCACCCTCGGATTGATGATCGGCATCTCCGTCAATGATACGACGGTGGGCACGACCATCGCCAATCTCGGGATGACGGACGTGAAGTTCCCCGCACCGCTCTTCGAGGGCGACACCATCAGCGCAACGACGGAGATCGCCGCCAAGCGCGAGTCGAAGTCGCGCCCGAATGCCGGCATCGTCGAGTTCATCCATCGCGCCTACAAGCAGGACGGCACGCTGGTCGCCGAGTGCCGCCGCCAGGCCTTCATGCGCAAGAGGAATGTCTGATGCGCTCGCTCCTGTTCGTTCCCGGCGACAGCCGCAAGAAGCTCGACAAAGCCCTCGCCTCGGGCGCCGATACCCTCCTCATCGACCTGGAGGATTCCGTCGATCTGAACGCGAAGGAGGAGGCCCGGTGCGTCGCGGCGGACTTCATTGCGGAACATCGCCCCTCACCTGACCGCCCGCGCCTTTTCGTGCGCGTGAACGGGCTTACGACGGGACTGATCGATGCCGATCTCGACGGGGTGATGAAGGTCGCGCCCGACGGAATCGTCCTGCCCAAGAGCGTGGGCGGCGCGGATGTGGCCCATCTGGGCGCGAAGCTCGCCGTGCGTGAGGCCGAGTTCGGTCTCGACGACGGCGCGACCCGCATCCTCGCCATCGCCACGGAGAACGCGGCGGGCGTCTTCGCGCTCGGCACGTACTCCGGTGCGAGTCACCGTCTCATCGGCCTCACCTGGGGCGGCGAGGATCTCTCCGCCGATCTCGGCGCGGAGAGCAATCGCGACGAGACGGGAGCCTATACCG
>DASRWK010000457.1:0-5038 GCA_035776715.1 Microvirga sp. | reverse complement strand
CGTCATCGGTGCCCGGCCATCTGAGATCATCACCACGGCGCTGCTCGCCGTGTCGGCGGTTCTCTCCTGGGTGTCCTTCATCCAAGTGGGCTTTGGCGAGGAGCCGATGGTCCGGGTCCAGGTGGCCCAGTGGATGTCGGTCGGCGACCTCCGGGTCGATTGGGCGTTCCGCATCGATACGCTCACGGCCATGATGCTCGTGGTGGTCAACACCGTGTCGGCGCTCGTGCACCTCTACTCCATCGGCTACATGCACGAGGATCCGCACCGTCCGCGCTTCTTCGCCTATCTGTCCCTCTTCACCTTCGCCATGCTCATGCTGGTGACGGCCGACAACCTGGTGCAGATGTTCTTCGGCTGGGAAGGCGTGGGTCTCGCGAGTTACCTGCTCATCGGCTTCTGGTACAAGAAGGATTCCGCCAACGCCGCGGCCATGAAGGCCTTCATCGTCAACCGCGTCGGCGATTTCGGCTTCCTGCTCGGCATCTTCACGCTCTTCGTGCTGTTCAACGGCGTTACTTTCGACGCGATCTTCCCGCGCGTGGCTGAACTCGCCGACGCCCGTTTCCACTTCCTCGGTATCGAGTGGCACGCCCTGACGATCGCCTGTCTGCTTCTCTTCATGGGCGCAATGGGCAAGTCGGCTCAGTTCCTGCTGCACACCTGGCTCCCTGACGCGATGGAGGGCCCGACCCCGGTTTCCGCCCTCATCCATGCCGCCACCATGGTGACAGCGGGCGTGTTCATGGTCGCGCGCCTGTCGCCGGTCTTCGAATACGCTCCTGCGGCCCTCACGGTCGTCACCGTCATCGGCGGCATCACGGCCTTCTTCGCCGCGACCGTCGGCTTGGTGCAGAACGATATCAAGCGCGTGATCGCATATTCGACCTGCTCGCAGCTCGGCTATATGTTCGTCGCGCTGGGAGTCGGTGCCTATAGCGCCGGTGTCTTCCACCTGTTCACGCATGCCTTCTTCAAGGCGCTCCTGTTCTTGGGCGCAGGCTCGGTCATCCACGCCATGCACCACGAGCAGGACATGCGGAACATGGGTGCGCTGCGCCGCTATATCCCGCTCACCACGGCCATGATGGCCATCGGTACGCTCGCGCTCACCGGGTTCCCGTTCACGGCAGGCTACTACTCCAAGGACGCGATCATCGAGGCGGCCTACGCCTCCCACACCTCCGCAGGTTCCTTCGCCTTCCTGGCGACGGTGGTCGCGGCCCTCATGACCTCGTTCTACTCCTGGCGCCTGTTCTTCCTCACCTTCGAAGGGAATGCGCGCTGGTCGAATACGGACCACCATGCCCATGGCGATCACGAGGGCGTGGAGCATGACGACCGCAGCCGCGACGTGGAGCCCGCCACCCATGCGGATCACGAGCACGGCCACCATGGGGCCCATACGCCCCATGAGAGCCCGCTGGTGATGGTGCTGCCGCTCATCGTGCTGGCTGTCGGCGCGGTCGTTGCCGGTATAGTCTTCCACGACGCGTTCCTCGGACACGGTTACCAGGAGTTCTGGAAGGGTGCCCTGTTCACCCGCCCGGAGAACAACATCCTGGAAGAGATGCATCACATCCCGGGTTGGGTGCCGTTCCTGCCCACGGTGATGATGATCATCGGCTTCCTGCTCGCTGTGTACATGTACATCGTGGACGCCAAGAAGCCCGCGCAGCTCGCGGCGGACCACCCGATCCTGTACCGTTTCCTGCTCAACAAGTGGTACTTCGACGAGCTGTACGACGTCATCTTCGTCCGTCCTGCCATGGCCATCGGCCGCTTCTTCTGGCGCACGGGCGACCAGCGGATCATCGATGGGCTCGGGCCTGACGGCATCTCCGCCCGCGTGCTCGACGTAACGCGGGGCGTGGTGCGGGTTCAGACGGGCTACGTCTATCACTACGCCTTCGCAATGCTGATCGGTGTTGCGGCTCTCGTGACCTTCTATCTCTTCAGGGGAGCCCACTAATGTTCGGCTTCGGCATCCTCTCCGGCCTTCTCATCCTGCCGCTTATCGGCGCGGCCTTCATCCTGACGCTTCGCGGCGACAGCCAGGCTGCCCGGTCCAATGCGCGTTGGGCGGCCCTTGCCACGACGATCGCGACCTTCGTGCTCTCGCTGGTGGCCTGGAACCGGTTCGACGCGGCAAGCGCCTCGTTCCAGCTGGTGGAAAGCCACGCCTGGCTGACGGAAACCATCCGTTTCAAGCTCGGCGTGGACGGCTTCTCGATCCCGCTCATCCTGCTCACCACGTTCCTGATGCCGTTCTGCATCCTGGCCTCGTGGGATTCCATCGGGCACCGGGTGAAGGAATACTACGTCGCCTTCCTGGTCCTCGAGACGACGATGATCGGTGTGTTCTGTGCGCTCGATCTCGTGCTCTTCTACCTGTTCTTCGAGGCCGGCCTCATTCCGATGTTCCTCATCATCGGCATCTGGGGCGGCAAGCGGCGCATCTACGCCAGCTTCAAGTTCTTCCTCTACACGCTGCTCGGCTCGGTGCTGATGCTGCTCGCCATCATGGCCATGTACTGGCAGGCAGGCACTACGGACATCCCGACGCTGCTGGCGTTCAATTTCCCGTACAACCTCCAGATCTGGCTCTGGCTCGCCTTCTTCGCCTCCTTCGCGGTGAAGATGCCCATGTGGCCGGTCCATACCTGGCTGCCCGACGCGCACGTGGAAGCGCCGACGGCCGGTTCCGTGATCCTGGCGGGCGTGCTCCTGAAGATGGGCGGCTACGGCTTCATCCGTTTCTCCTTGCCGATGTTCCCGGACGCGTCCGTCTATTTTGCGCCGCTCGTCTTCGCCCTGTCGGTCATCGCGATCGTCTACACCTCGCTGGTCGCGCTGATGCAGGAGGACATCAAGAAGCTCATCGCCTATTCCTCGGTGGCGCATATGGGCTTCGTGACCATGGGCCTGTTCAGCATGAACGAGCAGGGCATCCAGGGCGCCATGTTCACCATGATCTCCCACGGGCTGATTTCGGGTGCGCTCTTCCTCTGCGTGGGCGTGATCTACGACCGGATGCACACCCGCGAGATCAAGGCATATGGCGGCCTCGTGAACCGGATGCCCATGTACGCGGTGGTCTTCATGATCCTCACGATGGCCAACGTGGCGCTTCCGGGCACCTCGGGCTTCATCGGCGAGTTCTTGACCCTCATGGGCGCATTCCGCTCGAACACCTGGGTGGCATTCTTCGCCACCACGGGCGTGATCCTCTCCGCGGCCTACGCGCTGTGGCTCTATCGCCGCGTGGTCTACGGGGAAATCGACAAGCCCGCGCTTCAGACCATCACGGATCTGAACCGCCGCGAGATCATCACCTTCGCGCCGCTCGTCCTGCTGATCATTTACTACGGCGTGCAGCCCGGTCCGATCCTCGACACCTTCGCGGTGCCGACGGATGCGCTCATGCAAAGCGTCCAGGCCGCGCTCTCCACCGTGAAAACGGCCGCTATTGCCGCACACTGAGGTCATGATGAACCCCGTCCTCGCCATTCCCGCTTTCGGCCCCGTTCTGCCGGAGATCATCCTCGCAGCGGGCGCTCTCGTCCTGGTTCTGGTCGGCGCAATCCGCGGCGAGCGCTCCGGAGAGGGCATGAACATCATCGCCCTCGCGCTTCTGGCCGTCGCATTCGTGGCGGTGCTGATGCTGCCGGACGAGCGCGTCGAGACCATGTACGGCTCCTTCGTGGTCGACGGTTTCGCCAAATTCATGAAGGCGCTCACGCTGGTGGCTTCCGCAGGCGGCGTGATCCTTTCGATGGACTACATGCGCCGCGAGGGCATCAACCGCTTCGAGTACCCGATCCTCATCGTGCTCTCGACCCTCGGCATGATGATGGTGATCTCGGCCAACGACCTGATCGCCCTCTATCTCGGCCTCGAACTGCTCAGCCTCTCGTCCTACGTGATCGCCGCCTTCGACCGCGACAATGTCCGTTCGACGGAGGCCGGCCTGAAGTATTTCGTTCTGGGCTCCCTGTCCTCGGGCATGCTGCTCTACGGCGCGTCCCTGGTTTACGGGTTCACCGGAAGCGTGTCCTTCCCGGCCATCGCAGGGATCCTGCAGGGGCAGGTGGGCATCGGAGCCATCATCGGCATCGTGTTCGTTGCCGCCGGCATCGCGTTCAAGATTTCGGCCGTGCCGTTCCACATGTGGACGCCGGACGTCTATGAAGGCTCGCCCACCCCGGTGACCGCGTTCTTTGCCGCCGCTCCAAAGATGGCCGGCATGGCTATGGCGACCCGCGTCTTCATCGATGCCTTCCCGGGCATCGTCGACCAGTGGCAGCAGATCATCGTCTTCATCTCCATCGCCTCGATGGCGCTCGGCTCGTTTGCCGCTATCGGGCAGCGCAACATCAAGCGCCTGATGGCCTATTCCTCCATCGGCAATGTCGGCTACGCGCTGATCGGCCTCGCCGCCGGAACCGTCGAGGGAATCCAGGGCGTGGCGGTCTACATGGCCATCTATCTCGCCATGACGCTCGGCGCCTTCGCGGTCATTCTCGGCCTGCGTCGCGGCAACGTGATGTTCGAGAAAGTCGAGGATCTGTCCGGCCTCGCCCGCACGCATCCGGTCATGGCCTTCTGTCTGGCGATGATGATGTTCTCTCTCGCGGGCATTCCGCCGCTCGCCGGCTTCTTCGCCAAGTTCGCGGTGTTCAACGCGGCGATCAACGCCAACCTCGTGGCCCTCGCCGTCATCGGCGTCGTAACCAGCGTGATCGGCGCGTACTATTACCTCCGGATCGTGAAGGTGATGTACTTCGATGAGCCGGGCGCAGCCTACGACTCCATGCCTGCGGGCGTTAAGCTGGTGCTCGGCCTGTCCAGCGTGTTCGTGGTGCTCTTCGGTATCGTCCCGGCTCCGTTGGTCGCGGCGGCGGGTGCCGCGGCTCGCTCCCTGTTCTGATGGTGAGGCTGTCGCCCGAAGCCGAGGCCGCCGGTTATCGGCTCTTCTCCATCGAGGCGACGGACTCGACCAATGACGATGCGCTCCGGTCCGCGCGCTCCGGCGATC
>DASRWK010000456.1:0-6180 GCA_035776715.1 Microvirga sp. | reverse complement strand
AACGGCAGGGCTTCGGTTCGCGCCTGCTGCACCGCGTTCTGACGACGCAGCTCAACGCCAAGGTCGAGGTCGAGTACGACCCGGCCGGTTTGCGCGTCGCCATCGATGCGCCGCTCCGGGCCACGGCGAACCTGAGCCCGCCGGTCTGAGCGCGGTCTTGTCCCACGTCAAAGTGAAGCAGAACGCATTGGCGTAACGGGGAGAAAGCCACTATCTAGGGCCCATTCCGAGCGGGATCCGTCCCGTTCCCGCTGCCAAGGGGCTTCGATCCATGAATGAACGTGTAAGCACGACCGAAACCAGCCAGGGCGTACGCCCGGTGGACCATCCACCCGTGAAGGCGGGGCGGATCGGCGTGCTTCTGATGAATCTCGGAACGCCGGAGGGTACCACCTACTGGCCCATGCGGCGCTACCTGAAGGAATTTCTCTCCGACCGCCGCGTGATCGAGACGCCGCGCCTGCTCTGGTGGCCGATCCTCAACCTGATCATCCTCACCAAACGCCCCAGTGCCAAGGGCCGCGACTACGCCTCGATCTGGAACAACGAGCTCGATGAGGGCCCGCTGAAAACCATCACCCGCAACCAGGCCGAGAAGGTCGCCGCGCATCTGAAGAGCATCGCCGGTGACAGGATCACCGTCGATTGGGCGATGCGCTACGGCAAGCCCGAGGTGCGCGCGCGCATCCAGGCGCTCCTCGATCAGGGCTGTGACCGCATCCTGCTCGTGCCGCTCTATCCGCAATATGCGGCGGCAACCTCCGCGACTGCCTGCGATCAGGCCTTCCGCGCCCTCATGGACATGCGCTGGCAGCCGACGGTTCGCGTTTCACCGCCCTATCACGACGATCCGGTCTACATCGAATCCGTCGTCGCTTCGATGAAGCAGGAACTCGCCAAGCTGACCTTCGAGCCGGAGGTGATCCTCGTCTCCTTCCACGGCGTGCCGAAGGAATACCTGCTCAAGGGCGATCCCTATCATTGCCAATGCGCGAAGACCTGGCGCCTGATGCGCGAAGCCTTCGGCTGGCCAGCGGACAAGTTCCGCATGAGCTTCCAGTCGCGTTTCGGCACGGCGGAATGGCTCCAGCCCTACACGGACAAGACGGTGGAAGCCCTGGCCAAAAGCGGCGTGAAGCGCATGGCCATCGTCGCGCCCGGCTTCTCCGCCGATTGCCTGGAGACCTTGGAGGAACTCAACGGCGAGAACCGGGAGATCTTCACGCACAACGGCGGCGAGGAATTCGCCTATCTGCCGTGTCTCAACGACAGCCCCGAGGGCATGCGCGTGATAAACCACATCGTGGAGCGCGAGCTCCAGGGATGGATCTGAGGACAAGAGGCCGCCGCTCTAGGCGGCCTCTTCGCTTTCGGCTAGCTTAAGCCCTCTGCAACTCCGTTGCCTGGGGGAATGAATGCCGCTCGGTGGTTTCGACATTTTCGTAATCGTTCTCGTGCTCGTCGTCGTGGTGACGATCGCGATGGGCGTGAGAACGGTGCCGCAAGGGTATGCCTATACGGTAGAGCGATTTGGCCGCTATGCGCGCACGCTCACCCCGGGCCTCGCCCTGATCATCCCCTTTATCGAGCAGGTGGGTAAGAAGGTGAATGTCATGGAGCAGGTGCTCGACGTTCCGAGCCAGGAGGCCTTCACCCGGGACAACGCGGGCGTCACCATCGATGCGGCCGCCTTCTATCAGGTGCTCGACGCGGCGCGCGCCTCCTATGAGGTGTCGGACCTCAACCAGGCTCTGCTGGTGCTGACCATGACCAACATCCGAACGGTCGTCGGATCCATGGATCTCGATCAACTCCTGTCCCATCGCGACGAGATCAACGAGCGCCTGCTGCGCGTCGTCGATGCGGCGGCATCGCCCTGGGGCGCCAAGGTCACCCGTGTCGAGATCAAGGACATCCTCCCGCCGCAGGATCTCGCCGGCGCCATGGCCCGCCAGATGAAAGCCGAGCGTGAGAAGCGTGCCGCCGTGCTGGAGGCGGAAGGGCTGCGGCAAGCGGAAATTCTGCGTGCGGAAGGCGAGAAGCAGGCGCAGATTCTCTCGGCGGAGGGACGCAAGGAGGCGGCGTTCCGGGACGCGGAGGCACGTGAGCGTCTCGCGGAGGCGGAGGCAAAGGCGACCAGCATGGTGAGCGACGCGATCACCCATGGCGATCTCGCGGCCGCCAACTTCATCGTGGCGGAGAAATACATCGACGCGATCCGCAGTCTCGCCACTGCTCCCAACCAGAAGGTCGTGATCGTACCCATTGAAGCGGCGGGCCTCGCGGGCACCCTCGGCGGCATCGCCGAGTTCACGAGATCCGTGTTCGGCGGCGACGGCTCTGCCGCTTCGAAACCCGCGCGCAGCGTGCCCGCGGTGACGAAGGGAGCGGAGCGCCCATGATCCGGGAGGCGTTCATCAGTCTCGGCGCCTGGAGCTGGATCATCCTCGGGCTCATCCTGATCGGCGCCGAGCTGGCGGCGCCCGGCATCTTCTTCATATGGCTGGGGTCGGCGGCCATCGTGACGGGCGTCCTCGATGCGGCGTTCGATCTCTCCTGGCAGACCTCCTCCATCCTCTTCGCGCTGCTCTCGGTCGCCGCGGTGATCTTGGGGCGATACGTCACCCGCTCGAAGGAGCGGTCCGACCCCACGGCCTCTCACCTCAATCAACGCGGGCAGGCGCTGGTCGGGCGCGTGTTCACGCTGGAAACGCCGATCAAGGACGGGGAAGGGCGCATCCGCGTCGATGACACCTCATGGCGCGTCACCGGGGCAGATCGCTTCGCGGGCGCAAAGGTCCGCGTCGTTCGCATGGAAGGCACGACGCTCGTCGTCGACGATCCTTAAGCGGCACCCGCCCGCAGCAGGTCGAGATAGTGCACGAGGCCGACGGGCCTGTTGTTCTCGACCACGATCAGTGCGGTGATGCGCGCGGTTTCCTCGATCTCGAGCGCGGTGGCCACCAGCGCATCCGGCGCGATGGTGCGCGGCGTGCGCGTCATGATGGCGGTGACCGGCAGAGTGCCGAGATCCGGACGAAGATTGCGGCGCAAGTCGCCGTCGGTGACGATGCCGGCGAGCGTGCCGTCCGCATTGACCACGATGACCGAGCCGAAGCCCTTGCGGCCGATTTCCTCGATGGCCTGATCCATGCGGGCGTCGACCCCGATGATCGGCAGGCGCTCGTCCTTGTGCATGATGTCGCGCACGAGCTTGAGTCGCGCACCGAGCTTGCCGCCCGGATGAAACACGCGGAAGTTCTCGGCCGTGAAGCCGCGCCTTTCGAGCAGGGCGATAGCGAGCGCATCGCCGAGGGCGAGCTGAATGGTTGTGGAAGTGGTGGGCGCGAGCCCGTTCGGACAGGCCTCCTTGGCTCTGGGGAGCGCCAGACAGACATCGGCGGCTTGGCCCAGGGTCGAGCCTGCATTCGACGTGAAGGCGATCAGCGGCACTCGGAAGCGCTTGGCATAGCCGATCACGTCGGCGAGCTCGGCGGTCTCGCCGGACCAGGACAGGGCGAGGATCACGTCGTCGGTCTGCACCATGCCCAGATCGCCATGGCTGGCTTCCGCCGGGTGGACGTAATAGGCGGGGGTGCCTGTCGAGGCGAAAGTGGCGGCGATCTTGCGGCCCACATGGCCGGATTTGCCCATACCGGTGACGATGACCCGCCCCTTGGCGGATGCGATCGTCTCGACGGCGGAGATGAAGAGGGGGCCGAGCCCGTTGCCGATGGCTTCCATCAGGACGGACAGGCCCTCGCGCTCTGTGTCGAGCGTGCGGAGGGCCGAGGCGACGGCCCGGTCGGGCGAAGCGGGTTTGGTCTGTGCAAGTGCCATGGCCGCCCTCTAGCACAATCGGGCGGCCATAGGTAACCCTGAAACCCGATTACTTTCGGCGCAGGAAGGCCTCGAGCTCCTGCCGGAAGGCGGGTCCGAGGTCCTCGCGCTCCAGGGCATAGGCCACGTTGGCCATGAGGAAGCCGATCTTGGAACCCGTATCGTAGGTCGCGCCCTGGTACTTCATGCCGAAGAACGGCTGGTCGGCCATCAGGCGGATCATGGAATCCGTGAGCTGGATCTCGTTGCCCGCGCCGCGCTCCTGGTTGGAGAGAAGGTCGAAGATCTGGGGCTGCAGGATGTAACGGCCGGAGATGATGTAGTTCGAGGGTGCGGTGCCCTTCGGGGGCTTCTCCACCATGCCGGTGATCTCGAAGGTCTGGCCGAATTCCTGGCCCACCGACACGATGCCGTATTGATGGGTCTGGTCCTCCGGCACCTCCTCCACGGCGATGATGTTGCCGCCATGCTTCTCGTAAGCCGCGATCATCTGCTCCATTGAGCCGCGGCTGAGCATGTCCGGGAGAAGCACCGCGAAGGGCTCGTCACCCACGAGCTCGCGGGCGCACCAGACGGCATGGCCCAGGCCCAGGGGTTCCTGCTGGCGGGTGAAGCTCGTCTGGCCGGCTTTCGGCTGATCCTTGGCCAAAAGCTCCAGCTCTTTCGTCTTTCCCCGCGCTTCCAGGGTCTGATTCAACTCGTAAGCAATATCGAAATGATCCTCGATCACGGCCTTGTTGCGGCCGGTGACGAAGATGAAATGCTCGATCCCGGCGGCCCGGGCCTCGTCCACCACATGCTGCACCACGGGGCGGTCCACCACGCACAGCATCTCCTTCGGCACCGCCTTGGTGGCGGGAAGGAAACGGGTGCCGAGACCGGCAACAGGAAGGACTGCTTTGCGAATGCGCTTCATCGATCAAGCCATATTTGAGCAGGGAGTAGAGGGAGGACAATCTAAGGCAGGGCAGGCAAAAGAAAACCGTTCACCGTCAAGCTTGGGCTCCTCATAACGCCGGGCGCGCTGCCTTGTTGCATCGGCGCTGGATCTTCTTTGTCGCTCGGGACCTGAATTGAAGCTGAAGCGTTTGGGTTAAGCTGTGACGGCATCGGGCCTGAGAATGGCACCCTCTTCCCGAACGATGCGCCAGGTCAGGCAGACCTCGAGGGAGAACGGAAATGGCGGTACTGGTGACGGGCGGCGCGGGGTATATCGGCAGCCACATGGTGCTCGAATTGCTGGATGCGGGCGAGCAGGTGGTGGTTCTCGACAACCTGTCCACCGGGTTCCGCTGGGCCGTTCCTCCGGAAGTCCCCCTCGTCATGGGCGACGTGGGCGACCAGGCCCTGGTGACCAGGGTCATAGAGGAGCACGGGATCGACAGCATCATGCATTTCGCGGCCCGGATCGTGGTGCCCGAATCGGTCATCGATCCGCTGGGCTATTATTTCAACAACACCGTGAAGACCCGGGCGCTCGTCGAGACGGCGGTCCGGACGGGCATCAGTCATTTCGTCTTCTCCTCTACGGCCGCCGTCTACGGCAATGCCGATGCGCCGCTGCTCGCCGAGGACAGGCCCCTGTCCCCGATCAATCCTTACGGGCGCAGCAAGCTCATGAGCGAGTGGATGCTCCAGGACGCCTATGCGGCCCATGGCCTGCGCTATGCGATCCTGCGCTATTTCAACGTGGCCGGCGCGGACCCGAGAGGCCGCTCGGGCCAGTCGACGCCCCAGGCCACCCACCTCATCAAGGTGGCGGCCCAGGCGGCCCTCGGCCAGCGCCCTCATCTCGACGTGTTCGGCACCGACTACGAGACTCCGGACGGAACCTGCATCCGCGACTACATTCAGGTGAACGATCTCGCCCGCGCGCATCTTGCCGCCCTGACGTCCCTGCGGGAGGGGGGCGACTGCGCCGTGCTGAACTGTGGCTACGGCCACGGCGCCTCGGTGCTGGAGGTCGTCGACATGGTCAAAAGAGTCTCCGGTGTCGATTTCGAGGTACGCCTCAGCCCCCGCCGTCCTGGCGACCCGGCCCAGCTCGTTGCCCGGGTTGACCGCATCCGCGGCCTTGGATGGCAGCCGCAGCATGACAATCTGGCCGAGATCGTCGATCAGGCCCTGCGCTGGGAACGCGTCCTGGCGGCGCGGAAAGCCGCATAAGCCCCCTCTATCAACCGGCTGTTAACTCTCTTAGTGTCGCATGGCAGGGTCAATTCTGCCCTGTCTCGGTGAGCGACATTCATGCACCTGCCGCTTCTCCCGGCGCGCCGCCTCTGCGGCGCCCTCATTCTCGGTCTGAGCGTCACGATGGGCGTGGAGGGCTCAGTGCGGCCC
>DASRWK010000455.1:0-1662 GCA_035776715.1 Microvirga sp. | reverse complement strand
CTCCCAGGCGGCAGAATGCCAGAGCCCCGGCACGTCGAAGATCACGGCTCAGTCCTGCTCCGCATAGGGCTCTTTCGAACATATCGGCGCCGCGCCTCGCTTCCCGGCCGCACATGCGTCGCCGAAGGTGGCGCGACCTTTGCGCTTCCGAGCGCTGACACGATCCCCCGCTGCGCCTCGAACGGGAGAAAGCTCCAAAGCTCCACCTCTTAGTCTCTCCTTCGCGGATAGGCGGTGAGATTGCCCCCGAACTGACCGGACACGGTCTCCCACTTGCGAAGTGTGAGGCTTACAACCGTGTCTATGACCAGCACGCCCGATCGCGTTGAGATCATCACGTCTGTCCAGCGTCGCAGGCGCTGGAGCGCTGCCGAGAAGGTCCGGATGGTCGAGGAGACCTATGACCTGGGCTCGACCGTGAGCCTGGTGGCCCGCCGTCATGGAGTAGCGCCGAACCAGCTCTTTACCTGGCGAAGGCTTGCCGCGCAGGGCGCGCTGACGGCGGCTGGAGCCGATGAGGAGGTCGTGCCGGCGTCCGAATACCGCTCGCTCCAGAACCAGATCCGCGAACTGCAAAGGCTTCTCGGCAAGAAGACCCTGGAAGCCGAGATCCTGAAGGAAGCCTTGGAGGTCGCAGCCGGCCCTAAAAAGGGGATGTTGCGCTTGCTCTCGTCGATGGCGGGCTCCCGATGAAGACGGTTGCCAACGTGATCGGGGTTGCCCGCTCGAACCTCGCCGAACGAGCGAAGCACCGGGAGAGGAAGCCGACTGGTCGCCCGCCGCAACCGGACGCGATCCTCGTCGCCGAGATCAAGGCCGTCATCGCCGACCTTCCCACGTACGGCTATCGTCGAGTGCACGCGATCCTGCGCCGGAGAGCCTTGGCCGAAGGCCGGCAGCCCCCAAACCATAAGCGCGTCTATGGGGCTATGAAGCGGAACGGCCTCCTCCTGCAGCGTCACGCTGGCGGAGCCGAGCGCCGTCACGATGGCCGGATCTCGGTGGCCGAGCCGAACCTGCGCTGGTGCTCAGACGGCTTTGAGGTGGCGTGCGACAACGGTGAGCGCGTTCGGATCGCCTTCGCGCTCGATTGCTGTGACCGCGAGGCGATGAGCTTCGTGGCCACGACCGGCGGCATCGGCGGTGACGAGGTCCGCGATGTCATGGTGGCGGCCGTCGAGCATCGGTTCGGCCGCATCAATCGCCTGCCCAGCACGATCGAGTGGCTCAGCGATAATGGATCGGGCTACATCGCCCACGAGACCCGCCGCTTCGCCCGCGATCTCGGCATGGAACCCCGGACCACACCAGTCGAGAGCCCCCAATCGAATGGCATGGCGGAAGCGTTCGTGAGGACGATAAAGCGTGACTACGTCCGTGTGAGCCCGCGGCCCGACGCCGAAACCGTCCTACGCCAGCTTCCGGTCTGGATCACCCATTACAACGAGGTTCACCCGCACAAGGCCCTCGGCTACCGTTCACCCCGCGAGTTCATCCAGGCTCGCTCAACCCAATGACCGTGTCCGGTCGTTCGGGGGCAACAACAGTTGGGCCCGCCGGTATGTCCTCTGCAGCTACGACCACCGTTGTAATGTCGAAGGAGAACGCAATCTCAATGATCGCCGAGGCAAGCTCCTGGGATTGGAGCGAGGTGGAAGTCCC
>DASRWK010000454.1:0-2215 GCA_035776715.1 Microvirga sp. | reverse complement strand
TCATGCACGTCTGATGTACTCCTGCCACGGGACGCCTCTTGGGCCGCCATGCGCCTTTTCCACCAGATGAGCTGGTTCGCACAAGTGCATCCGACGCCAGCCCAGGGATGCAGGCCGTGGGGAGCACCCACTCCATCGGAGCCGGTCGGAGCGACGTCTGACCACGCTCCGGCCGGGGCTCCGGCAATCGCCCTACAGGTGAAGAGTGTGCCCGAGAGCGCCGAAAGCGGCCTCCTGGAAGGCTTCACCCTGGGTCGGATGCGCATGGATGGTCCCGGCAATGTCCTCCAGGCGCGCGCCCATCTCAATGGCGAGGCCGAAGGCCGCGGAGAGTTCGGACACGCCATGCCCGACTGCCTGGACGCCGAGCACCAGATGGTTATCCGCCCGTGCGACGACCCGCACGAAGCCTTCCTCGCCGAGCTTCGTCATGGCGCGCCCATTGGCCGAGAAGGGGAAGTGACCGATCCGGACATCGCCGCCGGTCTTCTTGGCCTCCTCGGGCGTCAGGCCCACAGCGACGATTTCGGGATCGGTGAAGCAGACGGCCGGAATGGCTCGTTTATCCCAGACGCGCCTGTGTCCGGCGATGATCTCGGCCACCATCTCGCCCTGCGCCATGGCGCGATGAGCCAGCATCGGCTCGCCCGTCACGTCGCCGATGGCATAAATACCCCGCATCGAGGTCTGGCATTTCTCATCAATGCGGATGAAGGGGCCGTCCATATCGAGCACAAGCTCCTCCATGCCCCAGCCCTGCGTCACCGGCTTGCGTCCGACCGTCACCAGGATCCTGTCGGCTGCGAGAGGCACCTCGGCTTCGCTCTCCGTCTCGACCAGCAGCGTGCCGCCGGCTTTCGCCAGCCCTTTCGCTTTTGCGCCTGTCATCACCTGGACGCCGAGTGTCTGCAGCCGCTTCGAGACCGGCCGGGTCAGCTCCGCATCGTATTGCGGCAGGATACGGGCCTGCGCCTCCACGACAGTGACCTTCGCACCCAGCTTGGCGAAGGCCGTGCCCAGCTCAAGGCCGATATAGCCTCCCCCGACGACGACGAGCCTTTCCGGAATCTCCGTCAGGGACAATGCCTCCGTGGACGAGATGACGGCACCACCGAAGGGCAGGTTCGGAAGCTCGACCGGAGCCGATCCCGTGGCGAT
Source organism: Microvirga sp. (assembly GCA_035776715.1). Lineage (GTDB taxonomy): Bacteria > Pseudomonadota > Alphaproteobacteria > Rhizobiales > Beijerinckiaceae > Microvirga. Next base: position 1,057 of record DASRWK010000454.1, on the reverse strand, counting down.
CACGACCGTCTCGGCCCGGATGACCTGTCGGCCTGTTTCGGTCTCCACCTCGACGGTCTTGCCGTCCCGGAAGCGCGCCTGGCCCTGGACCATCTTGACCTTGGCCCGCTTGAGCAGACCTGAGACCCCGCTGTTGAGACGGCCGACGAGGGTGTCCTTCCAGGCGACGGTCTGGGACAGATCGATCTCGGGCTGCGCCGTCGTGATGCCCAGGGCGTTACGACCGAATGCGAGATGAGCGATCCTGTCGTATTCCTCCGCCGCGTGAATGAGGGCCTTCGACGGAATGCAGCCGACATTGAGGCAGGTTCCGCCGGGTTTCTCCGCGTCGACGATAACCGTGTCGAGTCCAAGCTGCCCGGCGCGGATGGCGCAGACATATCCGCCCGGCCCGGCCCCGATGACGAGGAGCTTGCAAGAGATGTCCTTCATCGGTGTCAGGTCTCCACGAAGATCATAGCGGGCGTTTCGAGCAGCGTCTTGATGCGTTGCACGAACACCGCCGCGTCCCAGCCGTCGATGATGCGGTGGTCGAAGCTGGACGAGAGGTTCATCATCTTGCGGGGGATGAAGCTCGCCCCATCCCAGACCGGGCGCATCACGATCTTGTTGACGCCGATGATGGCGACCTCCGGATGGTTGATCACCGGTGTCGTGACGATGCCGCCCATGGAGCCCAGGGACGTGATGGTGATGGTCGAGCCGCTCAGTTCCTCCCGCGTGGCGAGACCGGCCTTGGCGGCCTCGGCGAGACGGTTCAGCTCTGCGGCGCAGCCCCAGAGGTCGCGCGCCTCGGCGTGCCTGACGACCGGCACCATGAGCCCCGATCCGGTCTGCGTCGCAATGCCGATGTGAACTCCGCCATGCTGATGCACCACGCCGGCTTCGTCGTCATAGATCGCGTTCAGGTGCGGTTGATCGGCGATGGCTTTCACCATGGCACGCATCAGGAACGGCAGGAGTGTCAGTTTCGGACGGTCGGCCCGTCTGCTGGCGTTGAGCGCCGCGCGCAGGTCTTCGAGTGCCGTCACGTCGACTTCCTCGACATAGGTGATGT